>BDTG01000049.1 GCA_002897695.1 bacterium BMS3Abin14 | reverse complement strand
ATGAAGCTGGCGGCAGCCCATGCCATCGCCGAATTCATCGACGACAAGGACCTGAAGGCTGAATATATCATTCCCAGCACCATGAATTTCAAGGTGCCGCCACAGGTGGCCGCGGCGGTGGCAAGATCGGCAATCGAGACCGGAGAGGCCAGGATCGAGGTCGATCCCGAGGATGTCGCCGCTCAGACCCTTGAGTACCTCTATGAAGGCCATATGCGCCACCTGAAAGGCTGATGGAGTTAAAGAAGCTGGATTCAAAGACCCGTGAAAAGATCCGTCGGATCGTAGGTCCCGACAACTGTTCGGACAAGCCGGAAGACCTGTGCCTATACGCATTCGACGCCATGAACCGGCACTTTCTGCCGGAGATGGTTGCGCATCCTGCCGACGCCGCCCAGATCTCTTCCATCCTCAAACTGGCCAACGCCGAGGGTTTTCCCGTCGTTCCGCGCGGCGGGGGGACGGGGCTGACCGGCGGTTCCCTTCCCGTGGCCGGAGGCCTGATCCTCACCACGTCCCGCCTGAACCGTATTATCGGCATCGACCGGGAGAACATGACCGCGTGGGTGGAATCGGGGGTCATCAACGGTGACCTTCAGGCGGAAGCCGAAAAACAGGGTCTCTTTTTTCCGCCGGACCCCTCCAGTGCGAAATTCTCGACTCTGGGTGGAAATGCCGCGGAGAACGCCGGCGGAAGCCGGGCCGTCAAGTACGGCGTAACCAGGGATTACGTCATGGCCCTCGAGGTTGTGATGCCCACGGGTGAGATCATCCATACCGGTTCGGCCGCCATGAAAAGTGTGACCGGGTACGACCTTACAAGGCTTCTCGTTGGATCCGAGGGTACGCTCGGAGTCATCACCAGGCTTCTTCTGAAGCTGATCCCCAAGCCCCAGGCCGTGGGGAGCATGCTTACCTCCTTCCCCGAGGTCCGGCAGGCCTGCATGGCCGTGACGAACATAATGACCAGCAGAATCGTGCCGTCCACCCTGGAGTTCATGGACCGGTCGGCCATCGACTGCGTCAAGGACTACCTCGATCTCGAAATCCCTTCCGAGGCGGCCGCTCTGCTGCTCATAGAGGTCGACGGACCCCCCGGCGTGGTGGAAGACCAGGTGACGATCCTGGAAAATGTCTGCCGTGAGGCCGGGGCCATCCTGTTTCAAACCGCCTCGACGCCGGAGGAGAGGGAATCCCTGTGGAAGGCGCGAAGGTCCATTTCTCCGGCCATCATGAAGATCAGGCCCCTGAAGATCAATGAGGATGTCGCCGTCCCGAGGATGAAGATTCCCGACCTGATCCGGGGGGTCGAGGAGATCGCCGAAAAGCGGGATGTCAGGATCGTGAATTTCGGCCATGCCGGCGACGGCAATGTCCATGTCAACCTCCTCATCGATCCTGAGGACAAGGACGAGGTGGCCCGGGCCCATACCGCCCTGGAGGATCTGTTCGAACTTACCGTGAGCCTTGGAGGCAGCCTGTCTGGCGAGCACGGAATCGGGATTGCCAAAGCCCCGTACATGTACCTCGAAGTCGATAAGGATACCATGGATGTCATGAGGCGGATTAAAAGGGCCCTGGACCCCAATAACATTCTCAATCCGTACAAAACCTTTGATTATATAGCCGATATTGAAGACAGGGAGATCCTGGCTCCGCGTGGATAGGGAAGATCGTTCAAACGTTACCCCCGATGCTGCCTCCATGTGCGTCAAGTGCGGCACCTGCCGGCCCGTGTGCCCCGTCTTCGGTGTCAGAGCCCTGGAGTCAAGCGGCGCCAGGGGGAAAATGGCCCTCATCGAGGCCGTTTCCCGGGACCGTATAGAACAGACCGGACGCTACAGGGAGTATCTGGAGACCTGCCTTTTGTGCGGGGCCTGTGAGGAGGCCTGCCCCAGCAACGTTCCCACCCTCGATATAATGCTCCGTGCCAGGGAAAAAATGGCCTCCGGGGTCGGGATGAAGACCGGGAAAGGTCTCATTCTCAACCACCTTCTGGGGGCCGCGAAGAGGTTCAGGTTCGCCGTTAAAACCGGCCGTGCCCTCCAGGGATTCATGTTTCGAAGGGTCCCGGCGGCCAGCGGCTTAAGGCGCAGATTTCCGCTTCCCCTTATAGCCGGCGACCGTACTGTGCCGAAACTTGCCCGGCGGTTTTTCACCGATCGATTTCACGGTACTGTAATGAAGGGAGAGGGGCCCAGGGTCGGTATCTTCGCGGGATGCATGACCAACTACTTCTACCCAGAAATGGGGGAGGGGATGATGGACCTTATCGCCGATACGGGCGCCACGGTGATCGTACCCGGGGAACAGGTCTGCTGCGGCATGCCTGCGCTCACAGGAGGTGCCAGGGGGACCGTGAGGGATCTCGCTGTCCAGAACCTCGAAGCATTCGAGAAGTATGATCTGGACTTCATTGTTACGGGCTGCGCCACATGCGGCGGCAACCTCAAGGGCAACTTCGGGGCACTTCTGGATGAGGCGGGCATCCGGAAGGATCGCATCGCCGGCTTTGTGCCGAAGCTCCAGGACATCAACGAATTTTTCTTCCGGCGAGGCCTGCCCGGTCAGACCCCGGCTGAAACGCCGCAGGATGCGATTCCGGAACTGAAGGTTACCTACCATCACCCATGTCACCTTGGGCGCCTTCAGGGGATCAGGGATGAGCCCATCGTCCTCATGGAGTCTCTGCCCGGCGTTAAGTACGTGCCAATGGATGAGGCGGACAGGTGCTGCGGCATGGGGGGGTCCTTTTCTGTGGAGCACTACGATATCTCCAAGGATGTCAACGACCGAAAGGTGAAGAACATCATCGCCTCCGGCACCCGGACCGTGGTGACGTCCTGTCCCGCGTGCATCATGCACATCAGGGACGGCCTCATCCGCAACGGGCACGGGGATGTCGAGGTACTGCACGTTACTGACCTGCTCGTTAAGCTGCGTGGAAATAAACGTCCAACGTGAAGCCCACCTGTGCGCCGCACGCAGACAAGCTTAAGCCAATCGCGGATTTAGGGCCCGCTGTACCTATTGACGATCCAAAAAAAAATCCTTATGCTTTCGCTATACCTTTTGTCTGGTTGATGGATTTGTAAAAACTTATCAACGTGCCAGTTAATGGGAGTAGAGTGGAAAACTGCGAACTTGCCTGTGCGTCATACGCAGGCAGATATGCTTTTGGCGACCTTATCTTTGTGTATAGTTTCGGTGACCTGGAAAGTGGGCTGGATAAAACCAAACTGGGTAGAATAGGAGAGGACAATGAAGAAAAAAGGCTTGGTCTGGAAAATTGCATTAGTCGCAGTGGGTCTGATCTTTGTTTTTGCAGGGTGTGCGAAGAAAAAGGAGGAGGTAAAGGTTGAGAAGGCGATCAAGATCCCTGTCGCCTCCCCCTACACCGGTCCTCTCGCAACATTCGGTGAGGGTGTCAAGAACGCCGCCTTGCTGATGGGCGAGGAGGTTAACGCAGCAGGAGGGATCAACGGACGCAAGGTAGACATCGTTCTCGGCGATGATCTTTGCGATCCCAAGGAGGCTGCCAACGTCGCCACCAAATTCGCCGCCGATCCCGACGTATTCATCGTCATCGGCCACCTTTGCAGCTCCTCCACCATGGCTGCCCTCCCCATCTACAAGGAAGCCAAGCTTCCGGCCATCTCCCCGGCAAGCACGAACCCCGCTATCGGGAAAATGAGCCCCTACTACTTCCGCGACGTCTACAAGGACGATTTTCAGGGAGTTTTCCTCGCCAAGTACGTCAAAGAAGTCATGGGGTGGAATAAAATAGCTATTTTTTACGAGATGAACGATTATTCCATAGGCCTGAAGAATGCCTTTGAGGGTGAAGCTTCAACCCTGGGGATCGAGATACTGGGAGAAGAGGCATATACCAGCGATACGACGGACTTTACCCCGCAGCTCACCAAGTTGAAGACCTCGAAACCCGACGCTATCTTTATTCCCGGGTACGCGCCTCAGGCGACCCTCATTATCTCGCAGGCCGCCAAGCTCGGTATAAAGACTGGATTTTTCGGGGCAGACGGCCTGGATGACAAGATCATGCTGGCGAACCCTGATGCCGAAGGCCTCCTGATAACAACTCCTTTCCTTCCCGACAAGGCCGGGCCTGATGCTCAGAAGTTTATCAAGGCCTACAAGAAAAAGTATAATGTAGAGCCCAACTGGTTCGCCGCCAACACCTATGACGCTGTAGGCATGGCTGTGCAGGCCATGATGAAGGTTGGAACGGACAGAGAGAAGATCAGGGATTACCTTGCCTCCCTCAATTCTCCTGAGAAAGCCTACAAGGGCGTGACCGGGGCCACCTATTTCGACGAGAATGGTGACTGCCTCAAGCCCGCGTTTGTCAAGACGATCAAGAACGGAAAATGGCTCAGCGCTGAAAAGCAGATGACGGACTGAGTTCCGCACCTCTGAGGCGGGAAGAAACAGGCGGGCTCGGACTCTTTTTTGCCCGCCTGTCTCTTTTTGCCTTCTTGATGCTTTGCTGACAGCTATCCGGGGATGCAGGCAGAGCATTGCCGCATCCCGTTTGATGGACATTTTCTTAGTCCACAAAAAGTACGAGGTAAACCAAGAGTGCCCCATGCCTTTCTGGATTCCATCTCCCTGTTTGGCCAGCAGGTAATAAACGGCATAACGCTGGGATCCGTATATGCCTTGATCGCTGTGGGCTACACCATGGTCTACGGCGTAATCGAACTCATCAATTTCGCACACGGCGAAGTTTACATGATGGGAGCATTTTTTTCCTTCACCATGGTAACCTCCATGGGGCTGAGCATATGGGTAGCGTTTCCTGTGGCCATCGTTCTCTGTGCCATCCTTGGGGTTATCCTGGACATCGTTGCGTACCGGCCTTTACGTAATGCTCCACGGTTGGCCGCCCTTATTACAGCCATCGGGATGTCGATTTTCCTTCAGAACCTCGCTCTTATGATCTGGGGGTCGGACATCAAGGCCTTCCCTCGGGCGAAGCTACCCCCAGTTTTCTCAACGACCGCTTTTTCCTTAGGGAATATACGGGTTACCTGGCTCCAGGTCTTTATCCTTGGTGTCGCAATCGTGATAATGGCCGGACTTAACGCCATAATCCACAGGACGAAGGTGGGAACCGCCATGCGCGCCATCGCCCAGGACAAGGTCACAGCTTCCCTTATGGGCATCAACGTCAATCGTGTCATCTCCTTCACATTCGCTATCGGTTCGGGCATGGGGGGAGTTGCCGGCATCCTCGTTGGGATGTACTACAACGCCATCTGGCCTACCATGGGATACATCGCCGGCATTAAGGCGTTCGCTGCAGCCGTACTCGGCGGCATAGGTTCCGTTCCCGGCGCCATGCTCGGCGGTGGAATATTGGGCATGGCGGAGGTTATGGGCGCTGGATATATATCTTCACCATACAGGGATGGGATAGCCTACGCTGTAATGATACTTGTCATAATTTTCAAACCCTCCGGTTTGCTGGGCAAATCTACGACGGAAAAGGTCTGATATGTCCTTGAGTTTCCACAGGTTCAATACGGGCAGATTACTCAGCGGGAAGGCCGCCGCTGCGTGTTTGCTGTTTTTCGTGGTCATTCTGCCCCTCCTGCCCCTGGGAAGCGGCAAATCCTATTTTCTCAGGATCATCACGCTCACCATGCTCTATATGATCCTTGCATTGGGCCTGAACATCGTTGTCGGGTTCACCGGGCTGCTTGATCTCGGGTATGTGGGTTTCTACGGGATCGGCGCCTATACGGCCGGGCTGCTTACTATCCACTATGGTATCTCCTTCTGGGTCATACTTCCCCTGGCAGCAATGAACGGGGCCCTGTGGGGGATCCTGCTCGGGGCGCCGACCCTCAGACTAACGGGTGATTACTTTGCCATTGTAACCTTTGGTTTCTCCGAACTGGTGGTTCTGGTAATCAGGAACGAGATATGGCTGACCCGGGGTCCCATGGGATTGCCCGGGATCAAACCGCCGGTTTTATTCGGCCACGTTCTGAAGGCCGGGTGGGAGTTTTATTTTCTGGTTTTCGCCCTTCTGGGCCTGGTGCTCTTTGTCGTTCGCCGCATCGAGAATTCAAGGCTTGGAAGGGCCTGGTTTGCCATCAGGGAAGATGAGATAGCGGCCGAATGCGTCGGAATCAATATCATAAATTACAAAATTATCGCTTTTGCAATCAGCGCTTCCATCGGGGCCTTGGGAGGCGCGTTTTTTGCCCGATGGTTTCTTTTCATTCACCCGGACATGTTCAAGTTCTGGGAATCCATCCTGATCCTTTGCCTTATCGTTTTTGGCGGCATGGGAAACATAAAAGGGGTCCTTTTCGGCGCAGGCATTCTTATTCCGATGACCGAGGTGCTAAGATCCGTACTCCAGAATCTTCCCCGGATCATGTCCTTTGTCGGTATCCACATACCGATCGAAGTAGCTCAAAATATGGTTCAGGCCAGGTACCTTATTTTTGGGCTTATCCTGGTAATCATGATGAGGTTCAGACCCGAGGGGCTTTTTCCCGCTGCCCGGGTCAAGGGCGAAATGCATCCGGATGACTCGGAACTGGACGCGGAAGATGATTCCCTTTATGACATCAGGGCCATCGACAAGGTGAAGGGTCTCTGATGGTGGTTGAGCGCAAAACATTGCTCCAGGGTTCCGGCATCGGAAAAGTCTTTGGTGGGCTGGCGGCGCTGGAGAACGTTGATCTTACAGTTAATGAGGGTGAGATCGTAGGCCTCATCGGGCCTAACGGCGCCGGTAAAACCACCTTCTTCAACTGCCTTACAGGAATTACCATTCCATCCTCCGGAACGATCAATTTCATGGGTGTGGATCTGGTCCCGCCGCCGATGATCAACCTGATGGCCCAGCTTGCCAAAATGGCCCGCTTTTTCATCGGCATCTCTATCCTGTGGACATTTCTCGTGCTGGCCACCTACCTGAACAGTGTCGCATTCCAGATCGAGTTTGTCATCGCGATGCTGTGTGTCGGGGCTTTCCGTATTTTTCTGGGTGCAAGGCTTCGTCACGGGGTGCCCTGGACAAGGGGGGTCACCCTGCTTTTTGCCACTCTCGATGCGGGGATTGGCGCGATCTGGCTGGTGAAATTTGCAGAGTGGTATGCTCATAAATCCTTCTTTGGTTTCTTCCCCCTTGAGTATCTCATGATTCCAGCCGCGCTTATCATGATCTCCTACCCTGCATACTATTTTATCAACCTGCTCAGAAAGGACGTAAAAACCCTTTTCGGTATTTTCACCCGGCCTGACGCCGTAACCCAGCTTGGGATCGCCAGAACCTTCCAGAACATCCGTCTTTTTTCAAACCTCTCGGTCATGGAGAACGTGATGCTGGGCCGGCACTGCAGGACATCAACCAACGTGTTTTCCATAATCCTGGGGACGAGGTTCCAACGCAGAGAGGAACGGGAGACCAGGGGGAAGGCCATGAAAACCCTGAAGTTCGTCGGTCTTCGTCACAAGGCCGGGTCTCTTGCGGCCAACCTGCCATACGGTGAACAGCGAATCCTGGAAATAGCCAGGGCGCTGGCTACCGATCCAAAGGTTCTTCTGCTCGATGAACCCGCTGCCGGAATGAATCCCCAGGAGACGGCCATGCTGATAAGGCTTATTGATAAAATCAGGGATAGCGGTATTGCCATTCTCCTGATCGAGCATGACATGAAGGTGATAATGAAGATTTCAGATCGGATTATTGTTCTCGATCACGGTCAAAAGATCGCCGAGGGCAGACCTGAGACGATCAAGTCAGATCGCCGGGTAATCGAGGCTTACCTGGGGTCGGCGTATGTGGCGCAGTAATAAAATCACTTCGCCGAAAGTTTATCAAACAGGATGTCCGGGCAACGTGCATCCCCGGATGGGTGCGGAGTCTGGCTGATGCTGAATATTGATGAAATCCAGACCTATTATGGAAACATTCAGGCGCTGAAGGGAATATCTTTGCACGTTCGCCCAGGCGAGATCGTCACCCTTATCGGCGCCAACGGCGCTGGGAAATCCACCACCCTCATGTCTATCTCCGGGATATGCCGTCCTAAAAAGGGGTCCATCACGTTTCAAAATGTGGACATTACCCGGTCTCAGCCCGACGGTATTGTAAAGATGGGGATCTCACAGGTGCCCGAAGGAAGGCGTATATTTCCCCATCTTACTGTAAGCGAAAATCTCCTTCTGGGTTCCTACGTCCGCAAGGATACGGCAGGGGTGAAAGAGAGTCTCGAAATGGTTTTTGAACTCTTTCCGATAATGAAGGAGAGAAAAAACCAGGATGGAGGCACCCTCTCCGGCGGGGAGCAGCAGATGCTGGCCATCGGCAGGGCATTGATGGCACGTCCGAAGCTTCTTCTCCTTGACGAGCCGTCCCTTGGACTCGCTCCCATTGTCGTCGAAAAGATCTTTACCGTTATTCAGGAGATCAACAAGCAGGGTACCACCATCCTCCTCGTCGAGCAGAATGCCTTCATGGCGCTTCAGGTCGCCCAGAGAGGGTACGTTATCGAGACGGGCAATGTTGTTCTCGAAGACACCTCGGATGCCCTGCTTAACAACCCCAAGGTCAAGGAAGCGTATCTGGGGGAGTAGGCTCCAGCATTTCCCGCCTCCTTCCGCGTTTACGTTTCTAATCCTGCCCTCCGTAACTTAAAATGATATATTAGGGTAATAATTCATTCCCGATCGTTGCCTTGCGGACATTGGTCTCATGAGTAAAGGAGATGTTTCGTGAACAGGGTCCTCTTTGAAGTTTTCCTGCCGATTGCCGCCCTGTTGCTGATTGCCGCAAATTCCCTGGCCTACGAACCCATTTATCGTACAGGACAAAACAGCGGCTCCACAGCAACAGGGTTGCTTGAGTCCAACCCCATAGTTTCCCTGAGGGGGGATCTGACCAGCAGCAGAAGCATAAGGACGAGGACGAACGAGCGTCCGCAGTGGATCATCTCGGGGGACGTTGACGGCGACGGCGTTGACGAGGCCCTGGTCCTTTTTGAAAACGGCTCGCTGCGTCTTATGAGACTTGGGAATAAAACCATAAGCACGATATGGACAGTTGAGGGGATCTCCCCGCAATCCCCACCCCTCATCCTTCATTCAAAGATCGCCGCATCGGATAAAAAAATCCTTGTGGTAAGTGATCGTGGAGTCCTGAAGACACTGTCTTCAAAGAGAGGACGATCAAGCAGGGTCGCCAATGATTTTTCTCTTCTGGCCCCTCTGGTTGCCGCTGATCTGGATGGGGACGGAACCGATGAGATTTTGGGCATAAACGATGAAGGCCGTTTTACCGTCGTCATCGGAAGGAATGCCACCAGATCGGACAACAACACGATGCTTCTTCCTGATTCGCGCATTTCCGTGGCGGACCTTAACGATGACGGAAAACTCGAGGCGGTTGCCTTTTCCATGCCAACCGACGGATTCAGTTTCGGGCGCCTTGGTGATGAAACAGAGGCACAAGGGATTGCCGTCTTCTCCTGGGACGGAAAGATTATTAAGCTGGTGGATGAATACAAACTCGATTCACCGGAAGTATTCGAGGATCTCAAGCCGGTTCTCGCAGAGGTTTACAACGGGCCCGGAAAGGAGATCCTGGCCACTGTAAGCGACGACGAGGGGTCCTCGATCAGAGTCCTGTCATTTTCAAAAAGACGGCTGACGGAGGTTCGGGCGAGCCGTGTAGCCTCCGGCAAATCATTTATTCAGGTAATCGGCAAGTCGATGTTCGGGGATGAGGGCCGCCAATTCATAATTGCCGTGGTCCACCCCTCGGGAATGGGTGATCTGGAGCTGTTCAGGACTGATCTGGCCGCAACCCGACTGGTGCGAAAAGCCGGTATCTCCACCCACATTAAAGGATCACGCAATCTGGAGATGGCCCTCATCGGCGATTTTAACAATAACGGGCACAACGACCTTGTCGCTCCTGATGGAACGGGAAGGACACTGGGGCTCTTTGTCCTTGAGAACAACCGTATCAGGGAGACTCCCGTTCTTGTCAGCAATAAAAGGCTCTCGACGAACCTGTGTTCGGGCGATTTTAACGGTGATGGGAAAGGCGATCTCGCAGTGGGATACGAAGATGGGGCGCTGGTTTTTCTCCTGGGGCGGTAAGACATTGGAATTTAAACTTGTTTCCGACTATTCTCCCAGAGGAGATCAGCCAGGGGCGATAGATGCCCTTTCCAGGGGTATTTCAGAAGAAAAGAATTACCAGGTCCTCCTTGGCGTCACCGGCTCCGGAAAGACATTCACCCTCGCCAACGTCATATCCAGAATCCGCCGTCCAACCCTGATTCTTGCTCACAACAAGACCCTGGCGGCGCAGCTCTACCAGGAATTCAAAGGGTTTTTCCCCAACAACGCGGTTGAATATTTTGTTTCCTATTACGATTATTATCAACCGGAGGCCTACGTTCCGCAGACCGATACTTTCATCGAGAAGGACAGCTCCATAAACGAGGTAATTGACCGTCTGCGCCATTCGGCCACGCGATCGCTGCTCACCAGACAGGATGTTCTGGTCGTCTCATCCGTCTCCTGCATTTTCGGCCTGGGTTCCCCTGCCGCATACCGTGACATGCTGGTCAACTTCAGGGTCGGGGAAAAGGTTACCCGAGAGGGAATACTTTCGAGCCTCGTGGAGATGCGTTACGAGCGGAATGATATCGATTTTCACCGTGGGACCTTCAGGGTCAGGGGGGAGGTGATCGATCTTTTTCCTGCCTACGAGGAAAATGGGCTGAGAATCGAGCTGTTCGATGACCATATCGAACGTCTGGTTTACCTTGATCCCCTTACGCTCAAAGCTTCACGGGAAGTAGGTGATGTCAGCGTTTTCCCTGCCAGTCACTATGTTATTCCAGAGGACAGGATGAAAGAGGCTATCCTCGGAATAGAGGATGAGTTGAAGGAACGGGCAGAATATTTCCGATCTCGTGGACGGCTTGTGGAAGCCCAGAGGATTGCTGAAAGGACCGCATTCGATCTGGAAATGATGCAGATCGCAGGTTACTGCAAGGGGATTGAGAACTACTCACGGCATCTGACCGGCAGAAGTGTAGGCGAGCCGCCGCCGACGCTTCTCGATTACTTCCCAGGGGACAGTATGATGATTCTCGATGAGAGCCACCAGACAGTGCCCCAGGTCAGGGCCATGTACAATGGCGATCGATCACGCAAAGAGAGCCTGGTTGAGTTCGGTTTCCGACTGCCTTCGGCATTTGATAACCGTCCTCTTACATTTAAGGAGTTCGAGAGTGTAAAACTCCCGAGGATCTTCGTTTCCGCAACCCCGGGGCCATACGAACTGGGAAAGACCGGTGGTGAGGTTATCGAGCAGGTTATCAGGCCGACCGGGTTGATCGATCCAAGGGTGATCATTGAGCCGGCGAGTCATCAGGTGGACAATCTCGTGGAACGCATCAGGGAAGTAACCTCCCGGGGCTGCCGTGTCATGGTGACGACCCTTACCAAAAGGATGGCCGAGGACCTTACCAGCTATCTGGAGGAGCTGGAGATAAAAGTTCAGTACCTCCATTCGGATATCGATACCCTCGACAGGGTCCGGATTATACGGGAACTGCGTCTGGGTGTATTCGACGTCCTCGTTGGAATCAATCTCCTGCGTGAGGGGCTGGACCTGCCGGAGGTATCCCTGGTTGCTATAATGGACGCGGACAGGGAAGGGTTTCTCCGCTCGGAAACGGCCCTGATCCAGACCATGGGCCGGGCAGCGCGAAACGTGGAGGGGGAGGCCATTCTATATGCGGACGTGATGACCAATTCCATCAAGAGGGCCGTGGCTGAAACCGAGAGAAGAAGAGCCGTCCAGATGGCATATAACAGCGAACATGGAATAACGCCCGAATCGGTCAGGAGCCGGATCCACGACGCATTGTCCCCTGTCGAGGAGGTGGACTACGTGACCCTGGCCCCGGTTGAGGGTGATTTTCAACCGGAGGATCTCCAGGGGACCATCGAAGCGCTCGGGGCCGAGATGATGGATGCCGCGGGTCAGCTGGAGTTTGAACGGGCGGCGGAAATCAGGGACAGGATTCGACAACTTGAAGGCAGACAGATAATGCTGGGCGCTCCGGCCAGGACGGTTCACGGCAGGGGGAAAAAAGGAAAAAAACAGCGGTCGGGGTTCCGAAATGGAAATCGATGAAAGGCTGACGGAGCAGCTGGAGCATCTCCCTTCGACACCCGGGGTATATATATACCGGGATTCAGATGGAAGCCATCTGTACGTTGGGAAGGCAAAGAACCTGCGCAAAAGGGTCAAACAGTACTTCACGGGAAAGCAGAACTCCCGGACGGCGGTAATGGTGTCAAATATTGATTCGGTAGAAGTGATTGTTGCCGGATCTGAAAAGGAGGCCCTCCTCATGGAGGCCAACCTTATCAAGACCTACCGCCCCCACTACAACATAGATCTCAAAGACGACAAGAGCTATCCCTACTTTCGAATTACCACCGGGGAAGAGTTTCCAAGGCTGGAAATTACACGCCGTATTTTCAAGGACAAAAGTACCTATTTCGGTCCATTTACCGATGTCGGATCCGCGCGCAGGATGATGGGGTATCTGCACAGGGCTTTTCCGCTCCGGCGCTGCAAGGGGGCCAGGCCCGGCGGGAGGACCACCCCCGGAAGGCCCTGTCTTGATTTCCAGATGGGTCGTTGCACCGGGCCGTGCGCTGGGGAGATCAGCGCCGAGGAATACGGGAAAATGGTGGATGGGGTCATGGGTTTTCTCAAGGGACAGGGGAGACGAATCGCAGCTTCGTGGGAAAAGGAGATGGCCAGACTTTCATCGAGCCTCCGTTTTGAAGAGGCAGCAGTTTTGCGTGACAGGGTCATGGCGCTCCACAGTATCCTCGAGGGACAAAACGCAGTGGGGGATCCTGGAGATGACCTCGACATCCTGGGATACGTGGCCTGTGGGCCCCTGTCGGTCCTCATATGCCTTTTTGTGCGTTCAGGGCTCATCGTCGGCCGTAAGGAGATGGCCCTTGATGGGCAGTACAGTGCTGAAGAGGCCATGGATGCCTTCATCTCTGCCCACTACAGGAAGGATGTTGCCGTGCCCGGCAGGATCCTTTTCCCCGTCGGCCTGGAATTTGCTCCCGAGCATGCGGAGATACTTTCGGAATTAGCGGGAAGGTCGGTCAGGATTCAGCGGCCATCGAGAGGAAAGGGCGCCAGGCTGCTTCATCTTGCGGAGGAAAACGCCCGGCAGGCTTTTGATGTCTTCATGGCGAGAAGGGAGACGGCCTCGAATGTCTCCTCGGAAATAGCGGCCGCCCTGGGTATGGAGTCCTCCCCAAAACACATCGAGTGCATGGATATTTCACATACGTCAGGGCGGCTTGCATACGGCAGTATCGTCTCGTGGAAAGGGGGCGAGCTGGACAAGGAGGGTTACCGGCTTTTTTCAATCCGCGACGGCGGGGTCCCGGGCGATGATTACGCGGCGCTGGAGGAGGTAATCACCAGGCGGTTCACCGGGACGGCGGCAGGTGAACTGAAAACGCCGGACCTCCTTTTGATCGACGGTGGAAAAGGGCAGCTTTCAAGGGTTTCCGGGGTCATGGCCGCCCTGAATGTGGAGGTCCCTTTTCTGGCAGCCATCTCCAAGGCCAGGGCCGCCAAACGAAGGGATGGAGCAAATGCCGTTGACGAGATCTACCTTCCCGGAAGGTCCAATCCAAAGCGTCTGCCGCGCAACTCCCGCGCCCTGCACACACTTCAGATGCTCAGGGATGAAGCCCACCGATTTGCGTTAAAGGGACACCGGGCCGGCCGGGGCAAAGCCGACCTGCTGAGTATCCTGGATGGCATTGAAGGGGTTGGGCCGGCCCGCAGAAAGGCGCTTTTGACGCACTACAGGTCACTCAGTGAGATCAAGGCGGCCCGTCTGGAGGACATTGCTTCCCTCAAGGGGCTGAACATGAGGGTTGCAGAGAGGATTAAAGAGACCCTGGAAAAAGATACACTGAAAGGGGGCCTTTGATGGTTCCAATCATTCTTTTCGTGGGGCCTTCGGGAGCCGGGAAAACGACACTACTTGAGAAGATCGTCATTGGTCTGAAGGAAAGAGGGTATGTTGTCGGGGCCATGAAACACACGGGTCATTCGGCCGCCCCCGACAAAGAGGGCAGTGATTCGTGGAAGTTCTCCAGGGCAGGCGCCGACGCAACCGTCATCTCATCACCCGGTGGTGTGGTGTTGAGAAGAAAATCAGACGGTAATCCCTCCATTGCCGCCGTGGTTAAGCGGTATGGGCTGATGGATCTGGATGTCATGCTGGTGGAAGGACACAAAGGGGCCCCCTACCCCAAAATGGAGGTCCACAGGGGATGTCTGGGGACGGAACTTCTTTGCAGGGGTGAGGCCCGCGATCCCTTCCTTGAAGCCATCGTAACCGATACGCCGGTTGAGGTTGATGTTCCGGTTTTACCGCTTGATAATGCCGATGTGGTCTGCGATTTTATCGTAAAGCGCTTTTTGAAAGGATAATGCCGCCGGGGACGCAGCAAAGAATTTTCCCCCTCCCTTGAGGGGAGGG
>BDTG01000048.1 GCA_002897695.1 bacterium BMS3Abin14 | reverse complement strand
CACCGAACCGCACAAAGTCCCCGTTACGATCCACTCACGGTGCCAGAGATATGACTTCCGACGGATCCCTTCCTCAATGATTGCGGAACACCTTGGCCACATCTGCGGGTCGGAGGGGATCGATATTTCCCCCGACAGCCTGCACAGGATCGCAGTGGCAGCTGAGGGGAGCCTGCGGGATTCCCAGAGCCTCCTTGACCAGATTATTTCCTATGCGGGGAACATGATTGCCGAAGAGGATGTCAACACTGTCCTGGGCACACTTGATCGTGGAATGCTGTTTAAAATCCTCGATGCATCCTTTTCCGGAAGCGCCGGTGACGCTCTGGGAACGATGGGGGAGATGATAGACAATGGGGCCGACCCTATGAGGATTGTCCTGGACCTTATCGGGCTATTACGGGCACTGCTTCTGGCGGCTGAGTTGGAAAAACCGGAGAGTGTGCTGGATCTTCCCGAAGGTGAGATGGAGACGATAAAACAGCTCTCCACCAACACGAACCGCGAACTTCTGCGGGTAAGGTTCGCCCTGATGGCTCGAGCCGAGGAAAGGATGCGCCGATCCCCCCAACCCCGGTTTCACCTTGAACTGGCGGTGGTCCATATGGCACGTGCGGAGGAGATTGCCTCCCTGATCTCGGGGGGGTCCCCCCCTGCGGCTCCTCCAACCGCCCGTTCCGCGGAAACCGGAACCGCTCCCCGGCCTGCGGCATCGGAACCCGACAAAACCCACGCAACAGAGACGGTGGGGAAACCATCTTCGGAATCCGTTGCGCCTCCGGCATTCGCCGCCATTGAGACACCAGAGGAAACATGGGAGAGCCTTGTTGCGTTCATCAACGGAAAGATGCCCAATATAGGGAGCATCCTGGAGCACCTTGTATGCCTTCAGATTGCGGGGGACGAATTGGTGATTGGAGGCGTCAAGGGAGAGCTTTATATCGAGATTTTAAAGGAAAAGGAGAAGCGAGCCATCCTTAAAAGTATGGTTGACGAATTTTTTTCCCGCGATATTAATGTGCGTTTCACCGAAATGGAAGCGATTGAGCGTGCCCGTAACCATAATATTGTTGAAAAGAACGAGATCAGGGAGTCGGATCTCGCCAGGAAGATTCGCAAGGAAACTCTGGAACATGCCGCCATAAAGAACGCAATCGAAATTTTCAACGGCAAGGTTGAAAGGGTGAGGGTGCTCTCTGCCAGGACACCGGAAACCCTTGAAATCGAGGAAAAAGAGGAGGACGTATGAAAGATTTGGGCGATCTGATGAAAAAAGCCCAGAAGATGAAGACGGAACTGGACAGAGTCCAGGGAGAGCTGGCCGCGAGGGAGGTTGAGGCCTCCGCCGGAGGGGGAATGGTGTCCGCTCGGGTAACAGGAGGCCAGGAGGTTGTCTCCATCTCCATAGATCCCCAGGTTATTGACCCGGACGACAGGGAAATGCTTGAGGATCTGGTGAGGGCAGCGATCAATGAAGCGCTTCGAAAAAGCAGGGAAATGATGCAGGAAGAGATGGCCAAAATCACGGGCGGGCTGCCGATTCCCAACATGTTTTAGGCCTCATGCGTATTCCCTTACCTTTAAGCAGGCTCATCGGAGAGCTGAAAAGGCTGCCCGGCATCGGGGAAAAGAACGCTCAGCGCTTGGCATTTTACCTCCTGGGCGCCCCTCGGGAGAGAGCCGAGTCCCTTTCCCGCGCTCTCATGGAGATGAAGGACGGGATCAGAACGTGTTCACACTGTTTCAATCTGTCCGAGGGGGATCTCTGTTCCATCTGCCTTGATCCCGGCAGATCGCGGCGTTCTCTGTGCGTCGTTGAGTCGGCTCGTGACCTCATCGCCATCGAAAATACCGGACAGTATCACGGCATGTATCATGTCCTCATGGGGATTCTGTCTCCGATGAAGGGGATCGGTCCGGCCGACCTGAAGATCGGTGAACTCGTGGACCGAATATCGGAGGAGGAGATTCGGGAGGTCATCCTCGCCACTAATCTGGATGTGGAGGGCGAGTCAACGGCATCGTACCTGATTAACACAATAAAGCCCCTGGGTGTCGAGGTGACCAGGATCGCCAGAGGCATTCCCATCGGTGGGAATCTGGAAAATGCCGACCAGATCACATTGGGGATGGCCCTTGACGGCCGTAATAAAGTGTAAACCCTTGATATAAGCTGGTTTTTGCTGTATATGTTGCGAGTTGTTGTTGATGTGCGCCTGATGAATTTTCTGGGACACCGCGTAGGATATGGGGGATATGTTGCCTGATCTGGTGATGTACGAGGATGAGTTCAAGACGGTTACCGAGATGGTTACCCGTCTGCTCACCAATGCCAACGCCAAAGTGGTATTCCTGGTCGACAAAAACGGCCAGCTCATTACCAGCGCCGGGCTGACGGAAGGTATTGACACCACATCCCTCGCATCCCTCACCGCCGGTAATATTGCCGCCACGGGGGGGCTGGCCAAGCTCATCGGCGAAAAGGAATTCACAATCCTTTTCCATGAGGGTGAAAAAGACAACATCCACATTTCCATCATTGGGCATCGTGTTATTCTCGTAGTGATCTTTGATGAGCGCAGTTCCCTTGGCCTTGTCAGGCTCAGGGTGAAAAGGGCCAGCCAGGAACTGGAGCGGGCTTTCAAAGAGATCGACGGCAAAACGCAGGGTGAAAAGACAGGGATGGGAGTTGATTCGCCGTTTGCCGAAATCACCGACGACGACATTGAGAACCTTTTCAGCTAGGGGGCTTCCGGGGAACCATGTCTTTCATTAACTATTCATCCAGAGAGATCAACTGCAAGATAGTCTATTACGGCCCTGGGCTTTGCGGCAAGACGACCAACCTGCAGTTTATCTACCGCAAGACCAATCCCCAGGCACGGGGAAAGATGATAAGCCTCGCCACTGAAACGGATCGAACCCTGTTTTTCGATTTTCTTCCTCTTTCTCTGGGCGACATCCGCGGGTTCAAAACCCGGTTCCATCTCTACACCGTTCCCGGACAGGTTTTTTACGACGCCAGCCGAAAACTCATTCTCAAAGGGGTGGATGGTGTGGTTTTCGTGGCAGACAGCCAGATGGAGCGCATGGAAGCCAACACCGAAAGCTTTGATAACTTAAGATCCAATCTCCAGGAACAGGGCTATGATCTGGACGCACTTCCCCTGATCCTTCAGTGGAACAAAAGGGACCTGCCCAATGTGGTTCCCGTTGACGAAATGGAAAAAGCCCTCAACCCGCGAAGCCTTCCCTCCTTCGAGGCTGTTGCCCCCGAAGGGATCGGCATTTTTGAAACCCTGAAGGCCATTGCAAAACTCGTCCTTATAGAACTCCGAAAAGGCGCCTCAGCCTGACAATTCACAGTCCAGTGTCCAAAGTCCAGAGGTTTAGATCGGTGATCTGGGGTGACGTGGTCAAAACGCAGGTGATTGCCGCGCTCCCTTCGGTCGCTCGCAATGACATCCTTTTCACGTTGGACATTGGACTGTGTTGCACCCATACACCCATACTCCCTTACCCCCATACATGAAAGCTGCTTTCCGGGAGCACTCCCCATGAACCCCCGCAGCAAGAATCGGGTCGACCGTGCTTCGTCGAGATGATAGGCTTCACCCACGTAAATCTTAAATTGGAGTATGGCGTGAATTCAGCAGATTACAGGCGTATTGAAGAGACCATCACATTCCTTCAGGAACATTCATTGCGGCGGCCATCCCTGGAGGAAACGGCCAAACAGGTTGGCCTGAGTCCCTACCATTTTCAGAGACTTTTTCGGAGGTGGGCAGGGGTGACGCCCAAACAGTTTCTGCAGCTCCTGACGGTGGAGCATGCCAGAGAACTTCTCCGTGACTCGGCCACCGTACTTGAGACCGCACACGACGTCGGCATGAGCGGTTCCGGCCGCCTTCATGATCTGTTCGTCTCCGTCGAAGCTGTCACCCCCGGCCAGTTCAAGGCTCATGGCCGCGGGCTTGCCATCCGCTACGGGATTCATCCGAGCCCTTTTGGGGACTGTCTGGCCGCCATGACGGAGAGAGGAATCTGCGAACTGCGGTTCGTGGACGGCCACAGCAAGGACAAGGCCGTGGAGGAACTTTTCCAACGATGGGACGAGGCCGAATTATACGAGGACCAGCCCGGCTCACAACAGGTCATTGAGCAGATTTTCTTTCGTTCAGCCTTGCCGGAGGGCGAGCGCCTGCGGCTGTTTCTCAGGGGAACCAATTTCCAGACCCAGGCATGGAGGGCTCTTCTGCGCATCCCCGAGGGATCCGTTATCTCCTATGAGGACCTGGCCCGAGGGATCAATCGTCCTTCAGCTGCGAGGGCCGTGGGTAACGCTGTGGGACAGAACCCCATCTCCTACCTGATCCCCTGCCACAGGGTCATCCGAAAGACGGGGGAGTTCGGCGGTTACGGGGGGGGGATATCACGCAAGAGGGCCATCCTCGGAAGGGAATTCGCCCTCAACCCCGCCGGATGATTCCCCGGGTTCTATCCGTCCTTTACCAGGATGACGTGGATATCCATGACATTGGTCATGGTAGGCCCCGTTATCAGAAGATCCCCAAGGGCCTCAAAAAACCGGTAGGAGTTATTGTCGTCCAGATATTGGAAGGGGTCCATGCCCGCGCTGTGGGCCCTGGAGAGGGTCGTCCCGTCGGCGATGGCGCCGGCTGCATCCGTTGGACCATCTGTCCCGTCTGTTCCGCCTGAAAGAATTACCACCCCGGGCAGGTCCTCAATGCCCGGCGCTGCGGCCAGGGCAAATTCCTGATTCCGGCCCCCTTTTCCCCTCCCGCGTATGGTGACCGTGGTCTCTCCTCCAGACAGAACACAGGCAGGCGAAGCAAGGGGCGTCCCGTGCATCACAATCTCCCTGGCTATAGCAGCGTGGGCGTTGGCCGATTCCCGTGTATCTCCGGTTACCGTCGTGGACAGGATGCTGGTATTATATCCCAGGTTCCGCGCCCGCGCGGCGGCAGCCTGTATGGCTCTACTGTTGGTGGCCACCAGCAGGTTGAGGACATTGCTGATCTCTGGATCATGGGGTTTTACCGTCTCCGCTACCCTTCCAGCCGCCCCTTCCCTTAACCTCGCCAGAACTGAAGCCGGCGCCCGATCCGTCAGACGGTACTTCTCCAGGACACCGACGGCATCGATAAAAAAGGTGGGGTCCGGCACAGTCGGGCCCGAAGCGATGACATCCAGGGCATCGCCTACGACATCCGACAGGATGAGGGTCAGGACCCGGGCCGGGTGGGCCATCCTCAGCAGGCCCCCTCCCTTAAGAACCGAAATGTGTTTTCTCACGGTGTTGATCTCGCCTATATCGGCGCCGCTATCAAGGAGAAGTGCGGTAGCGGCCATCTTTTCCTCAAGCGTGACGGGAGGAGACGGGAGGGGCAGCAGCGCCGAGCCACCGCCGGAGAGCAGACAGACAACAAGATCCTTCTCCCCCGTCCCTTCCAGCAGGACGGCGATTTTCCCGGCGGCGGCGCGACCCGCCTCATCCGGAACTGGGTGGCCGGCCTCCAGCAAGGTTATCAGATCAAGCGTCATGGTATGGCCGTACTTCACCGCCACGATGCCCTCGGCAATCCGATCTCCCAGAACCTTTTCCACGGCGCGGGCCATGGGCGCGCCTGCCTTCCCTGCACCCACGACGAGAACCCTCCCGTCAGGGTTGAGGCTAAACTCCCCTGAACCGGCCCGAAGGGTATCTCCCGAAAGTGACAGAGCCGAGAGGACCGCCTCCTCCGGGTCCGCCGCACTGACGCCAGCCAGAAAGATCTCCCTCGCATCATCCTTCAGATCACGTTTTTCGGTCACATGCATTTCCTCCGTGTCTCGAACTTTTCGCTACCACCCGAATGAGCGCAATTCTGGTCATTTCACCAGCACCATGACCTTAAAAGTCTCGCCCATCCCCCCTTCGTCCTGGATGAGGTTTTTGACGGTGAGCCATTCCTGCATGGCCCCGGTATCGCCTTCGCAGCCCTCCATCCGCTCAATCAGAAGCTCCAGAAGCCCCGCTCTGGTCAGGAAGGATGACTGGGTAGTAAATGACTCCCGGGTAAATCCCTCTTCCATCGCCCACCCTTCCAGCAGTGAAAAGTTTACATGGGCAGTGATGTCCTTCTCTCCCGGGAAGGAATAGGGGTCGCCGTCTACCGAGTGTTTCCGATAGCAGCGCAGGGTTCCGGCGCCTCTCCAGGGAACGGTCAGGGCCTCGGTAACGTCGCCGTAATCGATAACGAGGACGGTCCCCCCCCGGAGCTTACCCGAAATCCGCCTCAGCCAGATACGCCATGCGTCGGAAAATTCCATTCTCTGGCCATCGGGCAAATAATCGAGCGGCATCAACAGTGCGCCATCCATGGGTTTCACGTCGAGGGGGCGAAGGATCTCCACCATCTTCCCTTCCAGAAAATCGACAAAGACCTCCTGTAGTTCCCCTCCCTCCCTGGCGATGACTCTCAGGGGCAGGGCGTCGAAGAATTCATTGGCCAGGACCACCCCGTGGAAAGGGTCCATGGATTCCCAATTTTCCGGATTCCGGATCCTGACCGGGTGATCGTGAAACTGCTTCAAGAGGGCTTCCCTCTGATGTGGGCTTCCCTCGACCAGTTCAACCCGGCAGGCTGAATCGTTTCCGGAATTTTTCCAGTCGTTCAGGATGTCCTGCATAAGCCGGCCATTGCCGGGGCCCAGTTCAATCAGAGCGGGGCCGTCCGCTTTCAGTTGCTCGATCCGGCTGAGAATCCAGCGCGCAATGACGGTGCCAAAAAGGCTGTGCACGTGAGGAGCGGTAAAAAAATCGCCATCTCTTCCGGTCACAGTGACCCCTCTCTGGTAGTACCCGAACCATGGGTGGTATAGGCACAGCTCCATATAACGGGAAAACGGGATGGGTCCACTTTTCCGGATTTCCTCAATTATAATGTCGAGGAGTCTATTGTCGGTCATCTCTTTTCTCTTCGCTTTATGGCTCGGTTCAGCGTGTCGAAACGTTCCGGGCCTGCCTGTCCACTGTAGCTTCATACGAAGGTGGAAGCAAGTGAAGCGCAACTTAGCGTACTTTACGGTGAGTCAGCTTTCCGAAAGCTGGCGGTGAAACCGTCGAGGTACCAATTACCGCGATGCTCCCATAATTCCATCTTTTATTCCCGTTCTTGATTGACAGACATTTGCGGTGTAGAAGATAATGGTGGGGTGGAACTGAGCAAAGGGGCTATAGCGTAAACTTTCCGGAAAAGGGAGACGACTAATGAGTGAGATTGTTGATATTTTCGCCAGGCAGATTCTTGATTCCAGGGGCAACCCGACGGTCGAGGTGGACGTTCACCTGGAAAGCGGTGCCTTCGGACGGGCGGGGGTCCCTTCTGGAGCTTCCACGGGCAAACTCGAGGCCCTGGAGCTGCGAGACGGCAACAAGAAGAGGTTCATGGGCAAGGGGGTTTCCAGGGCAGTGGCGGGGGTCAACGACAAGATCGCTCCTGCCCTTCTCGGTTACGAGGCCCTGGTACAGGCCGAGATCGACCAGACAATGATCGAACTTGACGGCACGGAAAACAAGGGCGACCTGGGCGCCAACGCCATCGTGGGGGTGTCCATAGCCGTGGCCAAGGCCGCGGCTGATGAGCTTGGCCTTCCTCTTTACAGGTACATTGGGGGCCTTTCGGCCAACATCCTCCCCGTACCGCAGATGAATATCATCAACGGGGGCGCCCATGCCGACAGTGGCCTTGACATCCAGGAGTTCATGATCGCCCCCTGGGGCGCACATACCTTTTCTGAAGCCTACAGGATGGGTTCTGAAGTTTACCACCACCTCAAGGCGGTGCTGGCCGACATGGGGCACGCCACCGCGGTTGGAGACGAGGGCGGGTTTGCCCCGCGGATCAAGGGCCATCGGACAGCCCTCGACGCCATCGTCAAGGGCATCGAATCCGCCGGGTACAGGCCGGGCGAGGACGTGGCCATATTCCTTGATCCGGCTGCCTCAGGATTCTTCAAGGACGGGTTTTACGTTCTGAAATCGGAGGGCAAAAAATTGACGCCGGAGGAGATGGTAGCTTACTACGCTGCTCTGCTTGACGATTATCCCATTGTTTCCATCGAGGACGGAATGGCGGAGGATGACTGGGACGGATGGGCTGTGATGACCCGCGAACTGGGAGACAGGATTCAGATCGTAGGTGACGATATTTTCGTGACAAACGCACAACTCCTGTCCGAGGGAATCCGAAAGGGGGTGGCAAACGCCATCCTTATAAAGCTTAACCAGGTTGGAACGCTGACAGAGACGCTGGAGACGATGCGAATCGCCCGTAGGGCCGGGTACGGCCTCGTGGTGTCCCACCGATCGGGAGAGACCACGGACACCACCATCGCCGACCTGGCTGTGGCCGCCGGCACAGGCCAGCTTAAAACCGGGGCGCCATGCAGGGCGGAGAGGGTTGCCAAATATAATCAACTCCTCAGGATCGAAGAGGAGCTGGATGAAGAGGCTATCTTCCTTGGACAGGCCTGCCTGAGATACCCGGCAGTAGAGGATTAGCCGAAAATCGGCATGACCGACCCCGGTGGGGTTTTCCGCCGGGGCCGACCTTCCCTCGCAAAGCGGGGTCATCGCCCTCCTCAGCGAAGAAAGCTCTTTATTGATCCCTTTAAAAGACAACATATCTTCCCGAACCGTACCCATTGTAAACTATGTTCTCATAGGATTAAACGTCCTTGTTTTTCTTTTTGAACTGTCCCTGGGATCCGAACTGCAGCAGTTTGTTCATGCCTTCGGAGTCGTGCCGCATCGCATCCTGTACATCGTATTCGATGCTCCCCAGTATTATTACATTGCCCTGATTTCCCTGTTCTCGTCCATGTTCCTGCACGGAGGGTTCCTGCATCTTATAGGCAACATGCTCTTCCTCTACATCTTCGGGGACAACGTGGAAGATGCCCTTGGCCACGGTAGATATCTGGTTTTCTACCTGGGATGCGGCATCGCAGCTTCACTGGTCCAGCTAATGATCCACCCCGGCTCCCGGATTCCAACCATCGGGGCGAGCGGAGCCATCGCCGGTGTCATGGGGGCTTATTTCCTGCTTTACCCTCGTTCAAAGGTCCTGACTCTGGTACCCATCTTTTTCTTTTTTCAGGTGTTCGAGATCCCCGCGATCCTCTTCCTTGGCCTATGGTTTGTCATCCAGTTCTTTCTGGGATCGTTTTCCATCGCGGGGGCTTCCGGTTCGGCGGGAATTGCTTTCTGGGCACACATCGGCGGATTCGCAGTGGGGGCGGGGTATATATTTATCCGATACGGTGGAACCGTAAGGCGAAATTTCGCACGGTGAGTTACTATTTCTATGTTTGGAATACAGGGCCGCTTACGGTATAATTTATAAAACTATCAACAGGACAGGAGGAATGAATATGATTCTTGACGAGTACCCCAAAACGGTCATCCTGAAAAATGGTTCGTCCATAATACTGCGCCCTATGGTCAAAAAGGATGAAAAGGCATTGCTCGATTTTTTCGCCAGCCTCTCCAAGGCCGACAGGCTCTATCTCAGAGACGACGTTACCAACCCTGACGTGATCAAGGGCTGGGCCAACGCCATCGATTACAACCGGGTTCTGCCCATACTCGCATTCTCAGGTGATCGAATTGTGGGTGACGCGACCCTCCACCAGAACCCCTTCAGCTGGATGAGACACGTTGGTCAGATACGCATGGTAATTGCGTCGGATCACAGGGAAAGGGGATTGGCCAGGACCATGGCCGCCGAGGTATTTCAAAACGCCCTCTCGGCAAAGCTGGAAAAACTTGTAGCCGAGATGCTCACGGACCAGGATAGCGCCAGAAAGGTCTTTTCCCGCCTGGGTTTTCGAGAGGAGGCCATTCTGAAGGACCACGTTCTTGACGCCCAGAACGTGAAGCACGATCTCCTCATCATGACAAACGACGTCAATGTCTTATGGGCGAAATGGACGGAATTTTCGGAGGCCGTTTCAGGCTCCTTAAACATGGAGTATTGATTACTTCGGAAAAAGAGGAATTGAGATGCTGCTGGATCGCTACCCCAAGGAGTTCGCGCTTGACAAGAAACACACCTTCGTTATTCGGCCCATGCGGAGGATAGACGAGGACGCGGTGCTTGACTTCTTCACAACGCTCAACGAAGAGGACCACCTCTATCTGAGGAACGATGTCACTAACCCCCGGGTAATCCGTTCCTGGTTTCAGAATATCGATTACAATCGAGTGCTGCCCCTCCTCGTTGTGATCGATGAGGAGGTGGTAGCTAATGGAACACTTCACCGTAAACCGTTCAGCTGGATGCGCCATTTGGGCGGCATCAGAATTGTCGTGGCGCCCAACTATCGAAGGTTCGGCCTGGCCCGTACGCTTGCCGGGGAGCTTTTCGACAATGCGATGGACGAGGGGCTGGAGAAGCTGACTGCGGAAGTTATGCAGAATCAGGAGATAGCGCTCAAGGCCTTTTCCAGCCTGGGATTTTACAGGGAAGCCGTCCTCAAGGATTACGTCCTGGACGCCAATGGCACAAGGCACAACCTGGTTCAGATGACCATGAACATCGGGGACAGTGCGGACGAAGAATCAAGTGAGGCCACCCAGTGATCGGCGGCCTGGGAATGCAGGAACTCCTGATTGTCCTCGTCGTCGCCATGTTCCTCTTCGGGGGGAAGAAACTTCCCGAGATTGGACAGAACCTGGGGAAGGCCATCCGCGGTTTCAAGGAGGGTTCCGAAGAAACGGAGGAAAAGGCTGAAAAGAAGGCAATTGATGAGGCGTCCCCGAGCAAGAACAACTCCTCTGAGAACGAAGATCCGGGGGTAAAAGAAGAAATAAAAGAAGAAGTAAAAGAAGAGGCGAAAGAAGAGACAGAGGTGAAAAAGGAAGAGACTGCCCAACCCCCCGCCGCGGAAGAACCAAAAGACCCGGGTTAGCCTTCGATCCCGTATTCTTTTATCTTGGCGAGCAGCGTTTTCCTGGTGATTCCCAACGTCCTGGAAGCATGGGTCCTGTTGCCGGCTTTTTCGGCCAGGGTCCTTTCAATAAGCATCCTCTCCATCTCCTTGAGCGAGATGCCCTGCCTCGCGTCGGCAGGTTGGGGAACGCTGTCTCCCAGCGCTCCGGTGATGGATTGTGGCAGGTCTTCTTCACCCAGAAATCCCCCCCTTGAAAGGATTACACCGCGCTCCAGGATGTTCATCAACTCACGGATATTGCCAGGCCAGTCGTAAGACACCAATCGACCCAGTGCACGGGAAGAAATCCCCCTCAGAGCCTTGCCATGCCGTTTGGAAAAACGATTGAGAAAAAGATCGGCCAACGGGGGAATGTCCATCTTCCTCTCTCTGAGGGGTGGGACCACGAGGGGGAAAACTGAAAGCCGGTAGTACAGATCCTCCCGAAAGCGTCCCTCTTCCACTTCCTGCTCAATCTCCCGGTTGGTGGCCGCCACAATACGGACATCCGTCTCCTTTTCCAGCGTTCCTCCCACGGGCATTACCCGGCCATCCTGAAGCACCCTCAGCAGTTTGGCCTGTGCAGAAAGTGGAAGTTCCCCTATCTCATCCAGGAAAAAGGTGCCGCCCTCGGCCGCAACAAACTTTCCCTCCTTATCGCTGTCCGCGCCGGTAAAGGCCCCCTTTCGATGGCCGAAGAGCTCACTCTCCAGAAGGTTCTCCGGGATGGCCGCACAGTTAAGCCGCAACATTACCCGTGCGGACCTGGGGCTCAACCTGTGGATCACGTCGGCCAGCACTTCCTTACCCGACCCGCTTTCCCCGGTGATGAGCACGGTGGCATCCGTGGGAGCCACCCTGGCAACATCCGCGAGAAGGTCGCGCATGACACCGCTGACCGCGATGATTCCCATATCATCAAGTTCGGGCGGAGTGTCCGGAAACTGATCCAAATCGCTCTGGGGTTCGATGCCGGCGTTAACCGATTCTTTGAGCGCATGAATATCCAGGGGCTTGATAAGATAGTCGTAGGCGCCTTCCTTGAGGGCCGCGATGGCCGTCTGGACAGTGGCGTACGCCGTCATGATGAGAACCGGCAGGGGCGGGTTGGACCTCTTAAGCCGGATCAGGGTCTCCATCCCCCCGATGCCGGGCATCTTCAGGTCGAGGAGGACAAGATCGCACGATTGACGGGAAACCAGCTCCAGGCACTCCTCTCCGGAAGGAGCCTCCACAGTCTCGTAACCCTCCTCCCCAAGGACCTCGCTGAGCATCAGCCGATGGGCGGAATCGTCATCGACGACGCAGATCCTCCGCGCCATCATATCCTTTCCTCTTCTTCCGTCCATGGCAGCTCCAGGCGGGCAACGGTTTGTCCGGATTCCGTGCTCGTAATGCCGGCCTGGCCCCCGTGGAGTTCAGCCGTCTTCCGGACAAGGGAAAGGCCCAGGCCGGTCCCTTGCTCCCTGGTGGTGTAAAAGAGGGCGAAAACTTTCTCGGCATCTTCCCCGGAGATTCCGGGGCCTTCATCCGTAACGCTGAAAACAAGCCTGTCACCTTCCGTTCCGGCCTCCAGCCGAACAATCTGGCCCCGGGACGATGCCTCCAGGGCATTTACCACCAGATTGAGGAGCGCCTGGATCACCATGTCCCGGTCGAAATATCCGTGGAGATCCTCGGGTATCTGGCCTGTTCTCAAAGAAACATCTCTGGACCGGCTGTCGCTTTCAGACAGGGCGCTGACGTGTTCAAGAACCTCGGCGACCGGCCACCGCTCCATGTGAGGGGTCTCGGCCCGGGCATAGGAAAGCAAGCCGCTTACAACCCTGTTAAGACGATCGACCTCATCGACCATCACCTCGGTATAACGGGCGTATTCCTCAGGAACCTTGTCCTTAAGAAGCTGGGCGAACCCCCGGATGGAGCTTAAAGGATTGCGGATCTCATGGGCAACGGTCGAAGCCAGTTTACCCACTTCTGCCAGCCTTTCGGCGTGCGCCAACCTGTCCCGAAGGGAATGAAATTCGGTCACATCCTGGAAGAGGATCAACATCTCGGATGGGCTCTCCTCCTCTCCGGTCAGCGCGGTGGCCGTGATGCTGATCCGCATTTCATTGTCCTTCCCCACAGGCAGGCTCCCCTCGGTGATATATGGCCCTTTGCCCCGAAGAATACGCTCAGGCGGAAGAATCTCCGGTGGAAATATGGAGGAGATCCTGGCCCCGAGGAGCTTTTTTTCATCCCGTTTTTTCAGGAGGGATAACGAGGCCGGGTTAACCATGACAACCTTCCCCTGCCCGTCCGTCATTATCATTCCCACGGGCATCCGCCGGACGAGCTCCTGGGCGTAGGATTCGGTCCTGGAAAGGGCCGCGGTAACCTCTTTCGCCCGCTGGCTCCAGAAAACCCAGCCCAGAATCCCGGAGGCAGCCGCCGCGAGGAGCAGGGCCAGCATGATACTCCCCCTCAATTGCCGGGCCCTCAGGGACAGGGGGGCGCCGGCGTCCATGATGACCATGATCCACGAATTGTCCGGGATCGGCCTGCTCTGGTAGCCTCGCCCCATCATTCGGCCCATCATCCTGCCCATGCCTCCCGAGCCCGCCTCAGCGAAGGATTTACTGTAGACGTAGAGACCCGCCTCGGAGAGAAAATGGCCTTGAGGCGGTCCCCCGGGCTGCGGTGGCGAGGCCAGAAGTTCTTTCAGGAGAGCGCTCCGGGGCGGGCGGCCGCCAGCGCCGAGGATGGCTCCATCCGGCCCGACAACCATAAGGGCCAGTATGTCGGCCTCAGCAGCCGTCTCGGCCAACAGGGCTTCCAGGGCTCCCTCCTCCCAGGAGGAACGCATCATTCCTGTTCGTACGCTTGCCTCCAGTCCCCTCGCCAGGCCGTCGGCCTGTCTGAACAGGGTCTCCTCCAGGAGCCCCCTCTCGATACGGATGCTTCTGTAGCTGAGGAATGCGATAATCGCCAACGTAATGAGAAGGACCAAGACAAACATGGACATCCAGCGGGGGGATGTTTTGGTGGCCTGCGGAAGCCAGGACCCGGGCATGGGTTTTTTATCCGAGATCATAACCACACCAATAGAACGGGTCTCCCCTCCCTGTCAAGGTCCCCGCCCGGTTGCGATGGGGAAAAAAGGCTGATATTATCCACCGTGGTTTACGCAACTGACGGACTATTTAAAAAGCGAGGGTACACGGATGGGAAAAACCAAATTGGCAGCCACTTCAGGGGATAGCCTGCCAACCTACAGGGGGAACGTCGTATACCACTGCATCGGATGCGGCGCCCATCATTCCCTGGACGAGTTCCTTTATACCTGTCCTTCCTGCGGTTCCCTGCTCAAACTTGAGGACCTTTCCTTTGATACGTTAAAACAGACCTCCGGAGAGGATTGGCAGAAAACTTTTGACCGGCGCAGGATGTCAAACGCCCCTTCCCTTTCGGGCATCTTTCTCTTCCACGAGCTTATCCTTCCCGCCATTGAACCGGAAGATGTAATCTATCTGGGGGAAGGCCACACTGCTCTGGTACAGGCCAACAACGATCTTTCGCGATGGGTCGGGGCGCCCTTCTTCGTAAAAAACGACGGGCTCAACCCCTCGGCCAGCTTCAAGGACAGAGGGATGGCCAGCGCCATCAGCTACCTGAATTATTCCATCCGGAAACGCAGCATTTCCCAGGTGCTGGGCATCTGTGCCAGTACGGGAGACACGAGCGCCGCCGCGGCTCTTTACCTTTCCTACCTTCCGAAGGGCCGTGTGAAGTCGGTGGTCCTCCTCCCCAGGGGGAAGGTGACCCCCCAACAGCTATCCCAGCCTCTGGGGTCGGGCGCAACAGTAATCGAACTGCCCGGAGTGTTTGACGACTGCATGAGAATCGTGGAGGAACTGACAGAAAAATATGATGTTTTTCTCTTAAACAGCAAGAATCCGGTACGGATCAACGGTCAGAAGAGCTATTCCTATGAAGTTGCCCAGCAGCTCGGCTGGAAGACATCCGAACTGGTTATTGTGGTACCCATCGGCAACGCGGGCAACATTACTGCAATCATGGAGGGGTTTCTGGACCTGCACCGCCTGGAGATCATTCCATCGCTTCCCATCATTATCGGCGTGCAGAGCGAGCATGCGGATCCCATCTACCGCTGGAGCATGACGGGGACGTATGAACCTGTCCCGGTGAGCCCAAGCGTGGCTCAGGCTGCCATGATCGGAGACCCGGTCTCCTTTCCCAAGGTACGACAGCTGGTGGAAGAGCACTTCGCCGACCGTGTTTTCATTGTCCAGGTTGCCGAACAGGAGATCATGGACTCCATGCTCACGGCCAACAGGCATGGCCACGTTGTATGCACTCAGGGTGGAGAATCCATTGCCGGACTGAAAAAAGCCCTTGATCAGGGCCTGATAAACAGGGAGCATACTTTTGTGGTGGATTCCACTTCACATCAGTTAAAGTTTGCCGAGTTCCAGAGGATGTATTTTGAGGATACTTTTGGGCCCGAATACCAGGTCAATCCCGGGGATGACCTGAAAAACGCTCCCGTCGCCCTCGACAGCAGCGCCGCCGCAGTGGCAAACTACCTGAGGCTTAAAAAGAGGTGACTTTTTACGATCCATTCAGAACAGATAACCCCCGAAAGGAGTCCGAAGATGATCCTGGCCGTTATGGGTGATAGTCACGACCACCGCAGACCCCTGGTGGCCGCCGTCAAGAGGGCAATGGACGAGGGGGCGCAAGCCCTTTTCCATCTGGGTGATCTCGTCTCGCCTTTCATGCTGGACATTCTCAAGGATTTCCCGAGCAGGATCTACCTGGTCATCGGGAACAACGACGGAGACCCGCTTACGGTCTCCCGCATGATACCTCAAGAGTGTCCCCAGATCCGTGAATACGCAAGGAGCATCACGGTTGACATCGAGGACCTGAGGGTAGCTGCCTTCCATTACCCCACTTTTGCGCGGTCCATTGCCGCATGCGGGGATTTTCAGATCGTCCTATACGGGCACACCCACAAGTTTTCCGAGCGCCGCATCGGCGACACCCTGCTTTTAAACCCGGGGGATCTCATGGGCCTTCACGAGGAAATGTCTTTCTGCCTCATCGACACCGAGACCATGGAGGTCAGAAGACTCTTCGTGTCATGACGGACGATGCCACCTACGTCGCCTTCGGTGATTCCATTACGGAGGGCCACGGGGTCGCCTGGGGGTTCGTCTCGTATCTTGCCCGGCTTCTCCAGGAAGCCGATTCCCGTCATACCTGGAAAATCATCAACCGCGGCATGAGCGGGGAGACCTCCCGGGAAGCCCTCTGCCGGCTTGAGGCCGACGTGCTGGCCCACAAGCCGAATCTGGTGACCATTAATTTCGGGGTCAACGACGCCTTCTCAGACATATCTCCCGAGGCATTCCGGGACATCCTCGAACGGATGATATTACCCATCAGGGCGGGCGGGTGCAGCATGATCGTCCTTCTGTCGTCAGAGGTCATCCCGGACCCCTGGGCCGAACGTCAGGTTGGGCCATATTGGGATGCGATGAGGACAGCGGCTGAGGAGTGCGGCGGCGTCTACTCGGATGTAAACGGGCGATGGCGGCAGGAGCTGGAAAACGGCCGTCCGGAGGAGGAGCTGATAATATGGGGGGATCTCCACCCCAACGAAGAGGGACATCGCCTCATTGCCGAGACGGTATTTGAAACTATAAAGGCGAACGGTCTGTTCGAAGGGCCCGTTTAGATTTCCAACCGCAACCCGAGAAAAACGGAACTCCCCTGGTTTTGGATGCTCACCGTTCCATTCTGAAATTTGGGGTCCTCAGTGGAATAATACCGGTATCCGACGTCAAGGGTCATCGTATCCGACAGTGGGTGCCCGACCCCGAAGGTGATCTGGTAGGAGAAAACCAGATCGGTGTTGTCTCCGCCGATAAGGTTGAAGGCAACTCTGGACATACCCAGTCCGCCACCGAAATACGTGCTTATGTTCATGCCTCCGATGTGCTGGTCATAGAACTCGGCGTAGGTGCTGACCATGAGGCTTATCGCTGTATCCTCACAGCTGTTCCCAACACCACAGCTGAAGCTGTTGCTCCTTGACCCGAGTTCGACCTCAACTCGGCCGGGGATGTAATTATAGCCGATGGCAATGGAGGCATCGTAGCCGGTGTCAAAATCCAGGGTCCCCCCCATATAATCAGTACTGCTCAGAAACGATCCTCCGCCGCGAAGCGCTATGTAGGTCCCACCCCTGGCGAACACCGACGATGCAAACAGGAGCAAAAACAAACAGCTAAGAAATACGGTCCCTGTCTTTTTCATCCCAATCCTCCCTGGTATATGAATAACCCCTTCACTTTGTTAGCATTTCAACGGAAGGATTGCCAATAAAAAACTTGTTGCCCCTCGCTTAAAACCCGGATTCGCAGCTGGAACGAACTTTCAGCCGTTAGTTCCCCATGTTGAACTGCGCAAGGGGGACCTTCCTGTACCCCTTCGGCACGCTGAATGTGGAGGCCGGAAGGTTCTTTTCCACCAGCTTTACCACGGGTGCTGATGATCCCTCCATGCCGTCCTCGTTCACCAATTCTTCCTTCATCAGCCAACCGCTCTTCATCAGTTTGAAATAGGCCGGAGATGTGTCCACCTTTTCGCCGCTCATGCCGAGGTCAACACAGGTAGTCATTTTTTTTGCGCCGTCCATAAACTTACTGAAGTGGGCGCCGGTGTATTTCTTCAGCCGTGCGTCCTCGGCAATCCACACAGTCCTGTTCAGCTGACCATTGTTTATTACCCTGTATTTAGTCGTCGCAAAGCCGGCAATAGTCCCTCCCTTGCCGATCCTGCTGGTGCTGACCTTGGGCTTCGGCTGCGACTCGTTATGCTGCTTCAACCCAGCCAGCATATCGGGGGGATAGGCTGAGAACATTCCCTTGAGATAGTCGCAGAACTTCTCGAGCCTGAAGGATGTAAAGGTCCGTGAGCCGTGATTCACAAGGGTGACTGTCCCCCTATCGAAGTTCATTATCATTTCAGGCTCTTCCGCCTCGGGGCCAAGGACTGATTTTACGATACCATTACCGAAATAGGTTACCTCCTGCTGCTGGTTTGTCTCAACCCACCCGGCGTGAGCGGGGAGGGCAGACAGCGCCAGCAGAACCAGGACGATGTTAAAAGTTTTTATAATTTTCATCATTTTATCCTTTCAACAATTGGGGTCGGACCTCAGATTCTCAGGTTTCTTTCGCTAATTCATAAATACCTGAGAATCTGAGGTCCGACCCCAAGACTCTATTTTCTTCCGGGGATCTTCATGCCGCCTGGAAGACCACCCGGCATTCCTGCGGGCATGGCGAACTTCTGGTAGCCTTTCGGCACTTCGAAGAGGGACGGATTCTGGCTGCCCACCTTGAGTTCAGAAAGTTCCGTTT
>BDTG01000047.1 GCA_002897695.1 bacterium BMS3Abin14 | reverse complement strand
CGCCTTTATAGGTAAAAATGTCCAGGTAATACTCAAAGAGATTGGCATCGAAGTGGGGGAAGAGTGCCGGTTGGCCATATTCGAGGCCGGTAAGGATCACCCCCTTGTCTGGATTGAGCAGATGATGCCTGTCATGCCCATCGTGCGGGTGGCGAATGTCCAGGAAGGAATTGATTTCGCCGTTGAGGTGGAACAGGGCAATCGGCACACGGCCATAATGCACTCGACCAATGTGGACAACATGACAGCATTCGCTCGGGCCATTCAGACCACACTTTTTGTCAAGAACGGTCCCTCCTATGCCGGGCTTGGCCTTGGCGGCGAGGGCCACACCGCCTTCACCATTGCCGGGCCGACCGGTGAGGGGTTGACCTCGGCGCGCACCTATACACGCAAGCGGCGCTGTACCCTGGTGGAAAATTTCCGCATTATCTAGTAAATTCCCCGGGGACTACCGGGAGATCGGGATCCAAATGTCGGAGTACCCTGCCCCTGTCACCTGGCCCAGTTAAGGGACCGCTCGACGGCACGCTTCCAATCGCTGATCAGCGCATCGCGTTCGTTCGAAGCCATGGAAGGTTCAAACCTGCGGTCGGGGACCCATTGCCCTGTGATCGTATTCTGGTCCATCAGCCCGATACCGATACCCGCGAGGTAGGCGGCGCCGAGGGCGGTTGTCTCGGTGACCTGGGGGCGCACGACGGGGGTGCCCAGGATATCAGCCTGTATCTGCAGCAAAAGATTGTTGGCCGACGCTCCCCCGTCGACACGCAGCTGCCGCAACGCGATGCCGCCGGCCTCCTGCATGGCCTCGATGGCGTCACGGGTCTGGTATGCCATGGCCTCCAGGACGGCTCGGGCAAGGTGCCCCCTGGTGGTGGCCCTGGTGATGCCCACGATGGTGCCGCGCGCGTAGGGGTCCCAGTGGGGCGCCCCAAGTCCGACGAGGGCGGGCACAAAGTATACGCCCCCGTTGTCAGGCACTCCGGCGGCGAGCTGCTCAATCTCCCGGGCATCCTTGATGAGTCCAAGACCATCCCGTAGCCATTGCACGGCCGCTCCGGCGATAAAGATGGAACCCTCCAGGGCGTACTGGGGCTGTTGTCCGTTGATTTGCCAGGCGATTGTGGTTAATACACCATCCCCCAGAACCGGTTTCGGGCCGGTGTTCATGACCACAAAAGCGCCGGTTCCGTAGGTGTTCTTGGCCATTCCAGGTTCAAAACAGGCCTGGCCGAACAGGGCGGCCTGCTGGTCCCCGGCCACCCCGGTGATTGGGATTGGTTGCCCGAAGAGGTCTGGGTCAGTCTCGCCGAACCGGCCGGCGGAAGGCATAACCTGGGGAAGGATCGCGTCTGGAATGTTGAAGATGTCTAGCAGATCATCGTCCCACGAAAGGTCGTGGATGTTAAACATCAGGGTGCGGCTTGCGTTGGAGACGTCGGTGGCATGCATCCGTCCCCCGCTCAGGCGATACAGCAGCCACGAGTCCACCGTGCCGAAACAGATCTTCCCTGCATCCGCCAGTTCACGGGCACCGGAAACATTGTCCAAAATCCAGGCGAGCTTTCCCCCCGAAAAGTAGGGATCAAGCACCAGGCCGGTTTTTTCGCGGAAAACCCGTTCCATCCCATCCTGCTTCAGGCGGTCGGTCAATGTCGCCGCCCTCCGGTCCTGCCACACGATGGCGTGGTAAAGGGGCTTTCCAGTGAGTCTGTCCCAGACGATGGTTGTCTCCCGCTGGTTGGTGATGCCGATGGCCGCTATATCCGAGGGAGCAACGTCGGCCTGGGAGATGGCCTCCCGGGCGGTTTTCAGCTGGGTTTGCCATATCTCTTCTGCATCGTGTTCCACCCATCCATCATGGGGGAAGTGCTGCTCGAACTCCTCCTGGGCCACGCTCACTATGCTGCCGTCCAGACCGAAAATTATAGCCCGACTGCTTGTCGTCCCCTGATCGAGGGCAAGCAGATATTTCATGTTATTCTCCTTTGACAAGTTTGAGGGAAGGGTCGTCTTTCTCTTACACCAGCAACATCCTGTCCATGCTGAATTCCTCCCCACGGATTGTGTGGAACTGTTCCACCAGGTCCTTCACCGTCAGGCGGGACTTCTCCTCTCCATCGACGTCCAGGATGGGTGCATCATGACGAGGCAATTTCCCATAGGTGTTGGCGGCGAAAATAACTTTTTTCATTTTCGTTCCCTCCTCCCTGGGCCCCGTTTAGAAAGTTAATATGAACGGTCAATCTAGTATGGATTGCCGGAAGTAGTCAAGAAAGGAAGGTCCTGATTCAGCCCACACGAAGCTCATCATGGAGACAATGTCATCAGGAAAGTCCCGACGCGCCGCAGGGGGGAACTCCCGTTTGATTTTTTAACGGGTGTGGTGAAATCGCCGGTTGTTCCTGCCGGGCGCTTCCCGGGAAACCACGGGAAATCACGGTTGATGTCCTGATACAAAAAATGTATAATAATCAACATGTTTGGCGAAAATAGGATGAAAAGAGACCATGAATACATACGCCGTTTCGAAGACGACCTCGCCCGGGAAGAAGGGCGTGTCGACCACGCTCGTGCCCTCGAGATCTTCACCCGTCTGTGGGAGGAGGGACGTGCAATAGGTACGCTGCCGCCGGACGATCCCCTCGACGGTCTTGAAACCAAACTGAGAATCGCCCGCATTTTAAACTCATGTTCCAGCAGATCCTAGCCTCCCTGGCAGAGTCCCTCGATTCTCACCGGATCCCCTATATGATCATTGGGGGGCAGGCAGTACTCCTTTACGGGGAGCCGCGCCTCACCCGCGACATAGACGTGACCCTCGGGGCGAATATCGACCGCTTGTCTGATGTCCTGGAATTGATGGAGGGCGTCGGTCTGACCCCGCTGCCCGAGGATGTGGAGAATTTCGTTCAGAAGACGATGGTCCTTCCGGCAAGTCAAGGCGATACCGGGGTCCGGGTCGATTTCATCTTCTCATTCACCCCCTACGAGAGGGAGGCCATATCACGGGCCAACATGGTTTCGCTGGCGGGAAGGGAAATCGCTTTTGCATCCGTGGAAGATCTCATTATCCTCAAGATCTTTGCCGGCCGTCCCAGAGACCTGGAGGACGTACGATCAATCCTCCTGCGCAACCCCGATGTGGATAAGGGTTACATCCGCCGTTGGCTGGAGGAGTTCGATCAGACCGCTGAGGGAAGCTCATTTACCGGAGTGTTCGATGGGATCGCGGCGGAGACTCTGAAATAGGTTCTGTTAGCGGTTCCCCCTGGAACCCCGGTGCCAGATGACGTCGTATTTGAAGATTCTGCTTTCGTGGGAATCCAGCTCCATGGTGTATTGTACGGTATCCGCGTCCACCTTCTCGTAACGGCCGTGGCTCCCGCCGTTTTCCAGCTCCCACGCCTTGACGGGAAAATTCCGGCGGATCTCCACCAGCACCGGCGTGTCCCTGTAGTTATCGGCCTTAACCTTGACGGTGCGATGCTCATCCCACCCGGTGATCGAGTCGTCTTTCCACTCGTATTTGTCGGTCCTGTAATCCATGAGGATTGTCTTGACCGAAACATCCCGGGACGGCCCCAGGTCAAGGTTCACCTCTTCCCCTTTTGGGATGTAGCGGGTCTGCCTTGCGCCCACGTAGGAGAGAAGGCCGTCTTTCCCGGTGTCACGGAAAACCTTGACCAGACCGCCCGGGATGGGTTCTTTCCCCAGTCGGTGATCTTCGTCGTTTGCGAAGGAGATAAAGCGCACCGTGCTCTGTCCGTACTTTTGCTCATCGTACCTGTAGAGGTTCCTTACCGGGATTTTTGGTGCGGAAAAAGAGATGAGCCTCTTGCCCCATCCATTGGCGATGTCCTCCGTTCCCTCGATGGTGTAGAGGAAATACTCCGAAAGCCCCTCCTTGCGGATCTCCTTCGGCCTTGCCCTCTTCAGTTGTGACCTGGCGGCGTAAAAGACGGGGGCGGCTTCCTGCACTATGTCGGCGGCCACTCCTTCCATCGTCATTGGAAGAAGACCGGGGCCGGGTTTGCCGTAGGGCGCCGCTCTTCGCGCCAGGTCGGCTATGCGGTCTAAAAGGTTGATTTTGCCCACGATGAGCCTGGTTTCGGCGTTCTCGTAATCCTCCCCGCTGTTGTTGTTTACGCGGACGTACCCATTCAGGCGCATGGCGCTCTCATCCGGGGTCAGGGTGGCCATGTAGTAGGCCTGCCACGATATCCCGCTGGTAAAGTAGGTGATCTCGAAGGGCACCTCACCGGACATCTCCGAGTCCAGGTTCCAGATACCCAGCCCCTGAATCCTCGGTGGGTATTCGAGGCTTTGCACCTGAATATTTCCGGCTTCCGCCTGGGGCATCATCTCAAGAGATGTAGGATCGATGAGGGTTCCCGACCAGCCGAACTGGAGCCGGTTGGGGCCGTTCCTCATGGTGAGGGTGCGGATGTCCCTGACCAGGGTGAGGTCGGCCGAGTTGTAGATGGTAAGCTGGACCTTGTCCCGGGCAGGCAGTGTCACCAGGTCCACCCTGGCGAAAGACGGAACCGGAGCCAACAGGGCCAATGAAAGGGAAACGCAAAGCGTGAAAGTAAATTTTTTCATCTCAAGGACCTCCTGATTTAGGCTGGTTCCGGACGTTTCGGCGGTTGTATTTAAAGGAGATGGTCTGTTTTCCCTTTGCCGGGACCCTGACGCTGTAGACGAGGGTGTTAGCGTCCTTCTTGTCGTAGGGCATGCTGGTCTGTGCCATCTCCCACTCCCCTGGGATGTGCTGGATCAGGTCCACCGTGACCGGGGTGTCCTTGAAGTTCTCCACCCGGGCACGGATCTCCTCCTCCGTGTCGTACAATGCCGCCTTGTGCCGGCTGGGCCTCGGATTGATGCGGCGGTCTGTCGTCTTTACCTGGGTCACCGACACCTCACGGCTGTCCCCGATATAAATCTTCATCTTCCCGCCCACCGGGGTCAGTTCGGCCCGGTCCTCGCCGAGAAAGATGGTGGAGCCGTGCCCATCGTCCTGAAAAACCCGGACCTTGCCGCCCCACAACAGGGACTTTCCCAACCCCGTCTCGCCCGAATTTTTGATGATGTAGTGGACCGGGATTCCGACGTCCCCTTCGACACGTTTGGGTTCCCATGGTTTTTGGGCCGAGTCCCACGTGAAGGTCTTTTGCAAGGTGATTCCGTCCGCTGAAAGGAAGTGGACCTGCCTGGTTTCCTCGTGGGCCGAGTCTCCGGTGAACGGCTCGCCCTGCCCCAGGTCCATGACGGCGCCTTTGAAATCCTCGCCGGAAAAGTTGCGAAGAACCAGGAACGCATCGAGATCCATGGTCTTCTCGTCTTTGGAAGCAATGCCTCTATAGGTGATCATACGGTCGATGAAGGAGAGCAGGTAGGAGATGCGAACTTTCTCCTCCCAGGCGCCGGCGGAATGAATCCGCCAGACAAGCGCAGCCTCGCCTGGCGGGTAGGCCACCGAGAGAAGCGTTACCTTGTCAGGGTGGGAGAGGAGCGCCAGGCGTATGGACTCCGGGTCGATCCGGACCCCTTTCCAGGAAAAGTCCACCCGGTTTTCTCCCTCCTGGAGAGTCAGGACACGTTCCTCCTCCACCAGGGTGGCCGACGGGTTGTCGAATCGGATTGTCACAGCCTCCCTTTCCGGCAGGGCCACCAGTTTGGTTCGGGCCATAGCGGATGAGCCCAGGAGCAGAAACGCTGCCACTGTGACTGGAATGATCTTTTTCATAAGGTGCCTCCTCGGGTCTTCGGATACGGGTAAAATGCCCTTTAAAAGATTATACCCTTGAAAGTGTGAAATATTCCCCTGCGGTGTTTCGATGATGGATCCGGGGAGGGCTACCCTTTAAGCATCTCCCGTGCGTTCCGAATCAGGCTTTCTGAAAATCCCTCCAGTATTCTCGAACGGATGTTCCAACGGTGCCAATACAGGTCCACAGGAAAATCTTTTCCCTCGGCAAGGTTGACAAGTTTGCCGGCGGTGAGAAGTGGGGCGCTCTGGCGGTCCGGAACCATTCCGTACCCCAGGCCCGAAACTATGAACTGGATGAATGTCTCATAGGATGGAACGTAGTGAGAGGGGATGTCCGTTGGGGATCTTCCCAGCAGCAGCCTCAGCATTTTGTTGTGAAGATCGTCCCCGCGGGTAAATAACAGGGCCGGGGCCAGCAGAACAGCCTTTTCGTTCAGACCATCCGGGAACCATCCGGCTGTGAACTCGGGGGTTGCCAGCAGGCGATATTCCATGCGCCCAAGATAATCGACGCGACAGCCCCGCATTGCATCTTTTCGGGTGCTTACGCATCCGGTAACCTCGCCGTCCCTCAGGAGCCGGTGGGTTCGCTCCTGGTCTTCAACCGACAGGTCCAGAACGACGGACTCATCCTTGACAAAGTCATGCACCGCATCGAGAAACCAGGTGGCAAGGCTGTCGGCGTTTATGCCGATAGCAAGGGAGGTGAACGCCACCCCTCCGGATGGACCCAGGTCGTGGCCCAGGCTCTCCTCCAGCTGCTGTACCTGCCGATGGTGCCTGATCAGATGCTGCCCCGCCGGTGTGGCCCTGGGTGGCTGCGAGCGCACCAGCAGTACCAGCCCAAGCTGATCTTCAAGGAGCTTTATTCTCTGCGATACGGCGGACTGGGTGAGGTGCAGGGAGCGTGCTGCCCTGTCGAATCCACCCTCCTGCAACACTGCTGCGAACGCCTCGATGAGCCTGTAATCGAGCATGGGGCAAGATTAGCAGGATTAATCATAATAAAAAACAATTAATTTTACTTTAGGACTGAGCTGGCCTATTATCGCCGGAAGTGAAGTAAAAGTGTTTTCTCACGCCCGCTCGTCACACAAAAAACGCGACTCACTTAAGGCGTCAAGGACGGGAACCATGATCCTTACATTTGCACAGGGCTTCATAATGGGGGGCGGATTGATCGTAGCCATCGGCGCCCAGAACGCTTTCGTGCTGTCTAACGGCATCAGGCGCAGCCACCTGCTGCTCATTCCCCTGATCTGCAGTATCTGCGATATCACCCTAATCGTCCTGGGACTGGCCGGAACTGGATCGGTCATCGCCGCCCATCCTCATCTGGGCCAATGGGCTGCCTGGGGTGGGGCACTTTTTCTGTTCTGGTATGGTCTTCGCGCTTTCAGTTCGGCTGTCCGTGGTACGAGCATGGAAACCGGCAAGGTGCCGGCAGGTTCCCTGAGCGCCGTCATCGGGACAACGCTTGCCGTCAGCCTCCTGAACCCTCAGGCTATTCTCGATACGGTCGTGCTCCTGGGAAGTGCCGGGGGCCGTTTTGTCGGAACCGGCCGGATTCTGTTCGGCCTGGGCGCAATTCTGGCATCCGTGATCTGGTTCTTTTCCCTGAGTTTTGGAGGAAAGATGCTGGCCCCGGTGTTCCGCCGCCCGGTGTCGTGGCGTGTTCTTGACTCCACGGTTGGGATCAGCATGTGGACCATCGCCTTTTTCCTCGTAGGGTAAGACACTGGTTAACCGATGCAGTGAAAGGATGACACGGAGAGTAGCCAGCCGATAGTGCCCTGTTTTTAAACTTCGCGAAACTTCGTTGGCTTGCGGTCAGCTTGTAATTCAGACTTTTCATTTTCTGGTTTTGTTATGGCTTTTTTTGGGATGATAAGTTTGAAAAATCGGAATAGTTCTCCCCACGTTTTTAGCTCAAATTCCCCCCAAAGTTAAAAGCTTCTGTATTTACAGATAGATAGTGGTGGTGTGAAAAAGGCAGAGATTGGGGCCTGGTACCTGGTGGTCGGGGGAATGGACTGTTATTTCACAGACGAACGCGACGAAAGGCTTTTTTTACCGGAATCACGATGAAATTACCGTTCGCAGGATCATGAAAAATCCAAGCGCGATGAGGAGGACAGCCAGGACCTTCCGGTATTCCGTGGATCCGACCTTACGGAAGAGCAAAGACCCAAAGAGGACCCCTGCCAGGAGCGGAAGCAGACCGGCGCAGAAGAGGTCCAATACCTGCGGAGTCATCATGCCGCCGGCGGTCTGGGCGGCGGATATTATCAGGCTGGAGATCAGGAAATAGCCAACCATGGTAGCCTTGATGGCATATTTTCCCCACGGCTGCAGGGATGTGTAGATGATAACCGGAGGTCCGCTGGCGCCGGTGCTTCCCCCCAGAACCCCGGAAAAAAACCCGAACACCCAGCCCCATGCAGCGGATATCTCGCGTTCCGGTGGCCTGGCAAAGAGGATGTACAGGGGGAAGAGGATGATCAGCGTCCCGATGCCAAGCTCCAGGGTTCGGCTGGGGACCAACTTTAAAATGACCACACCGATTGCGATTCCGGGAGCGGCTGCGGCCGCCAGAACTCCGATGATTTTCCAGTTAAGGTGCTCGCGGACCTGAACCAGAAGGGCAATGTTAATGCAGAGGCCGAGCAATGTCAGTAGGGGGACTATCGTTTTGACGTCAAGGAGCATGGTCAGCAGGGGAAGGGCGAACAGAACGGAACCGAAACCTGAAAATCCCTGGATAAAACCAGCTCCAAAAATAATCACGTAATAGGTCAGAGCCAAGTCCATAACGGGTCAGAAGGGGAAGCCAGGAATTATTCGTACTGCGAGGGAACCATGCACATGAAAACAAGAGGGACTTCGCCGTCGTTGCGGTACTGGTGCAGTTCGTTGGGCTTGACCAGTATGAAGTCGCCCTCCTTTATCGGCCTTGGTGTCTCTCCCTCAAGGGCGATTCCCCTGCCGCTCAGGATATAGTTGAGGTGCTCGCTCTCATGGGCGTGGTGAGGAGTGTGCCCGCCGGGGCTGATAGTGAATACCCGGATTGAGAAGTTGGGAGCCCCGTCGGCCTTGCCGAGGGGGACCTGCCTGCCGGCTCCGGCGGCGCCGTCCATTACGACATCGGTTGTTTCGCAGTTTTCCAGACGTGTGATCTTCATTCTGTTCTCCTCTTTTAACAACGATAGATTCTTGAAAAGTCACCGAAGCTGATAGTAACATGTTGTAAAACAGGATTCATCCGTCATGAAGATTCCCAGGGCAGTGGCAAGGAGTAGAAAACGTTTTTTCAAACCCCAAACTAGCTCTTAACCACCCACTCACGGACCCACATCTGTCCCATGATATCCTGGAGGACGAACGGATCCAGGGCGGTAATTTTCTCGGCCTCATCCATGCTTTCGGCGGAGAACAGGATCATGCCTCCCGCCCCATCGCCAAATGGGCCCCCCATATAACCCGGCGGGTCCATCTTTGCCCAGTAATCAATGTGCTCAGGGACGACCTCCAGGAGCCGGTCGGAAGTGACCTTGAAGAAGTAGAAGAAAGCAAACCTTTTCATCATGGAAACCCTCCACTATTTCTAATCTATTTCCGGCACGAACGGCTTGATTTTCCCCCTCTCCACGGTCAGGAGATGGGGGCGCTGGGCGATGTCTCCGTCCGGCCCCGTGGTAAGGGGGCCTTCCGCAGACGGGGCGTCGGTGAGATTCATGAGGTAGTTCCTGAGGGATGATCGATCTTTGACCATCCCTGATTCCAACCCCGAACGGATCAGACTGGCTGCGTCGAATGCCTGCGCTGCCAGGGGTTGGGGGTCCTCACCGAAGCTGAGCCAGTATCTTGCCGAAAATTTTCTGCTGACGGGATTAGCCATGTCGGCCAGATACCCGCCCGTGAAAATAGCGCCTTCCACATAATGTTCTCCGAGTTCCACTACCCACGGGTTGTTCCACCCATCGGTGCCGAGCAGGAGGGCATTGGTTATGTCGTAGAAGGCAAGCTGCGGGGCCAGGAGGCCTACGGTCTGGAACCCGGCCGGGATAAAGATAGCGTCGAAATCCACGATGGGTTTGACCTTTACGTCCGCCCCGTTTTCCTTGAGGAGCTTATCCTCCGGGGACAGCTTGCGATCAAGGCCTACCAGGGAGCGGATCTGCGGCCCGAAATCGGTCACGCCGGGGGGGAAACTTTCAACCGCTGTCACCTCAGCCCCCCCTTTGTCCAGTTCGTCCCAGAAGCGGTTCATCATCTCCCTCCCGTAAGCCGTGTCCGGATAAAGGAGGGCGAACCTGGTCATCATGAAGCGGTCATGGGCCGCGGCCACCAGGGAGCTTATCTGCTGGGAATCGGACAGGGCACGGCGGAAAACATTGTCACCTGTTTTCGGGATGGATGGATCTGCGGAGAGGGTAATAATGGGGACGTTCGATTTCTGCGCGGCCTGTGCGGCGGTCTTCGATGTCCTTGAGAATAGCGGCCCGATGATAGCCAGAACGTGGTCCTTTCCGGCAAGGTCAGTAACGGCCTGGGCAGCCTTCAGCGGATCTGTCCCGGAATCGATAGTCACGAGGGTGAAATGGGGGGAGGACTCATCCGGAGGCAGCGGGGACATGAGCCCGAGGGCGGACTGAATCCCCTGAAGCGCCTTTTCACCGTAGATCTGATAGCGTCCGGAAAGGGGGAGGATAGCGCCGATGGTGTCGCCTTGAACGAGCAGATGGCCGCTTAATATATCGTAGGCTTCGTCAATGCCGGCCTGTGGAGCCAGCCCCGGATAATGTGTGAGGATGTCCGTCAGGTCGTTCATTCCCTCCCGGTAGAGCCCCTTCTCAATCATCCTTCGAAGCTGTTCCATGGCCAGGTATACGAAGGGCTCAGTACCGTCCGATTCAGCGAGTATATCTGCCAGGGCTTTGTCTCCAAGACCCGCTGCGGACTGGGCCAGGGTTTTCCGGGCTTCGTTCCCGATCTCTTTGGATACACCCACAGCTGAGGAGGAGAGGAGGGCATCCCGGGCTCCCATGAACGCCTGGCGGTAGCGCTTTCTCTTGAGAAGGCACACACTTCTTTTGTCGAGGGCCTCGGCACGCTCCATGGGCAGAAGGTCCAGGGTAAGGGCGTTGTCCATGGAACGGACGCAGTCCTTCCATTTTTCCATGCCGAGAGAAATGTCTCCCTGAAGGAGGAAGGTTTTTTTCCTCAATGGGCTGTTGGTGTAGTCCCGCAGCAGCCGTCTTGCCAGGCGAAGGGCCTCCCGCGGTTTATCGAGGGAAGCCATGATCCGTACCTGTTCGAGAAGAGCGTCGTCAGCATACCTGCTGTCCGGGTGCATATGGAGAAAGGCATCGAGCATGTCATAGGCAGTCTGGGCGCGTCCCTCCTCACGAAATATCCTGACGGCCTCCTGATAGGCCATGAGCTCCTCACGATCGGATATCCGTTCCTTGCGGCGAGCGGGCTTCGGTGAAACCGCCAGCTCTTTGCTTGCCACGGCTCGGGCAGGTTTCTGCAAAACAATCTTCCGCGGAGCTTCTTCCCGCTGGATCGCGGCAGGGGAAATACAGCCGAGGCCCAAGGGGGCCAGTATTGCCAGCAGGGCTATAGTGGGGTATAAACGCCCAGAAGGTTTGAACTTTATTTGCAAGGTCACTTTTGATAGGGTCGTAAAAAGTCCCTTCATGGCTTTTTACTCCACGGAAAGCGAAAATGTTATTTTCACTTTCCTCACAAATTTTCGATTTGAGCGCCACTCTATGGGCGCGGTGACGGCTTTTTGCAAGGCCATCACTTTATAGCCGCAGGCCCGGGAAAATGTCAAATGGACTTTGATAAATGAGCGCTGGATTCCACCGGCGGGGCACACCTCCCTACGGGCAGCACTTTCTCCATGACAAGAACCTTCTCGCACTGATTGTTAACTCGGCGGGCCTCTCTCCCGGAGACATGGTCATCGAGGTTGGTGTGGGAACCGGAAAGCTCACCCGTGCCATCCTGGATGTCGGAGCTTCGGTGACAGGTGTGGAGATCGACTCGTCGGTGGTGGCGGCCGTTGAGGAGCAGTTTGCGAAGGATACTTCCTTCAGGCTGGTTCAGGGGGATATTCTCAGGATCCCGTGGGAAGGCCTGCTGCCGCAAGAAGGCCAGGTGGTTTTCATGGGGAACCTGCCGTATGCGGTCTCCTCCCAGGTTATCTTTCGGATACTCCAATATCCCGAGGCAGTATCCAGAGCGATTTTTCTTGTCCAGTGGGAGGTGGGGCGTCGTCTTGCCGCCGATCCGGGCAGCAAGGAATTTGGAATCATGTCGGTAGCCTGTCAACTGCATGGAAGGCCCAGAATCCTTCGAAAGGTGCCGCCCGGTGTCTTCCTTCCACCGCCAAAGGTGGACTCCGCGCTTGTGCGATGGGATGTGGCATCGGAGCCTGTCTACCAATTGAGAAGCCGGGAATTCACTCGCCATGTGGTCAGGGCGGCGTTCGCCCAGAGAAGGAAGAAACTTGTTAACAGCCTCGCCTCAAGGATGGAGAGCGTCAACAAGATAGCCCTGGTCGAGGCGCTTGATCGGCTGGACCTGGGGGAAGGCGTGAGGGCAGAACAGGTAACGGTTGAACAGTTCGCCCGTCTTTCCAATATGCTTTATGATATGGAAACAAAACGATGAATGACAGCGCTCTGACTCCCGAGCCCTGCTCTGCGCCCTTGCGGGTTATTCCCCTTGGGGGCGTTGGGACCTTCGGCATGAACTGCACGGTGCTTGAATGCGGCGGCCATATGATAATGGTGGATGCCGGCTTCAAGATCCCGCAGGGAAACTACCCGGGTGTGGACCTCATTCTTCCCGATTTCACCTATGTCCTTGAAAACCTCCATCGCCTCGATGCTATCTTTCTCACGCACGGGCATGACGATCATATCGGCTCCCTGCCCTTCCTTCTGCGGCAGGCAGATGTGCCCGTCTATGGTACGGCCCTCACCCTTGCTTTCGTCCGGGAACGGCTGGCCGACAGGAATGGAAACGGGCAGCCGGTTGACGGTGACCTGAGACAGCTCATGTTCCGCGATCCGGTAACATGCGGTCCTTTTAACATCGAGGCGGTGAGGGTAACCCACAGTATTCCGGACGGGGCCGCTCTTATAATCAGGACGCCTGTGGGCACCGTGGTACACTCCGGCGATTACAAGATGGACCAGGCTCCCATTGACGGCAACCCCACCGATCTCGCGGGACTCTCCGATATCGGAGAGGCGGGCGTGCTCCTGCTCATGTCCGACAGCACCAACGCCGACCGGCCTGGTTTTACCCGGCCGGAGGCTGAGGTGGGCCGAGCCATCGAAGACCTTATGGGACAGGCCCCGAACCGTGTCTTCATCGCGACGTTCGCGTCACACATCCATAGAATACAGCAGATACTGGATGCCGCCAAAGCCTGCGGCAGAAAAGCCGTTATCGAAGGACGGCGGATGATCGGGAACAGCCGCCTGGCATCCGACCTTGGCTGCCTCCATGTCCCTCCCGACGTTCTGATCTCCATGGAAAACGCGGCAGAACACGACTCAGGCAAACTGGTTTATCTGGTCACCGGCTCCCAGGGCGAACCCATGTCCGCTCTCAGCAGGATCGCCAGAGGCGAACACTCCGGCGTGAAGGTCGGCAACGGCGATACCGTAATCTTCTCGTCCAGGATTATTCCCGGCAATGAACTGTCCGCCGGCTCGATGATAGACCGGCTTTTTCGTGCGGGCGCCCAGGTCTATTATCAGGGGTCCCCCATGGTCCACGTCTCGGGGCACGGGAGCGCCGAGGAGATCAAATTGATGATCAACGCGGTCAAGCCGCGCTTTTTTGTCCCTATCCATGGGGATTACCGCCAGCTCGTCGCCTGTTCCAGCCTTGCTCAGCAGGTGGGAATCGAAAAGGACAGGACCTTCATCCTGGATCCGGGCCAGGTCCTTGAACTTTCAGAGGACACGGCATGCTTGGGAGATTCCGTGCCGGCCGGGCGGATGTTGGTGGACGGGGACCTCGTGACCGACCTCGGCAGCCCATTGATGAAGGAGCGAAGAAGGCTCGCCAGGGAGGGCCTTGTCGTGGTAGTTGCATCCATAGCTGCCCCGGGTGAACCCGAGTCCATCGCCCCGTCAGTATTCAGCGTGGGAGTGGGGCTGGAGGAGGCGAGCCAGTCACTGGACAGGGAGGCGGAGGTGGTCGCGAAGAATTTCATCATGGAGTGGCGCTCGGCCCCTTCTTCCATCGCGGAACTCAGGGAGGATGTCAGGATAGGCGTTCGGGCCGTGTACCGCCGCGCGCTTCAGAAAAAACCCATGGTCGTGTCCGTGCTGGTGGAGGAGTGATGGTTTTAAAGTGCTTAGTGCCTGGCACCTAGTACCTGGTGCTTAGTTTAGTGTCAGGTTCAAACCGCGCAGTGCCTTAAGATACCAGGAACCAGCCTTCGCATAAAGCTTCGGCTGGCAGGCATTGGACGTTGGGCGGTTTCTCTGGACTCTGGACTCTGGACTCTGGACTCTGGACTCTGAACTGTGGAAGGGGCATAAAGGAGCATTACTAAGCCATGACCGATTTGTTTAACTCGATACTCCTGGGCATCCTCCAGGGTGTCACCGAATTCCTTCCGGTCTCAAGCTCGGGGCATCTTGTGCTGGCCCAGTCCATCCTGCCGGGTTTCAGCTCGCCGTCGGCTGCCTTCGACATCCTCCTTCACGGCGGGACACTGGTAGCCGTTATCGCCTATTTTCGCCGAGATATAATCGAGATAGCAGTTGGCATGACCAGGCCACGGGAGGGAGGTTGGAAGCTTCCCATGCTCCTCGTTGTGGGTAGTGTTCCCGCGGCCCTGGTGGGATTTTTTCTGATGGATACAATCGAACCGCTCTTTTCGTCTCCAAAGGTAGCATCGGGCGGGCTCCTGTTTACGGGCGTTCTTCTGCTGATTGCGAGCGGGCTCCGCAGCGGCAGAAGCAGGATGCCGGAATTGACCGTTGGATCTGCCGTGCTCATCGGCTGTTTTCAGGCCGTTGCCGTTACACCTGGAGTCTCCCGGTCCGGAGCTACCATCGCCGCTGCAATGCTTGTGGGCCTTTCCGGTACCGAGGCTGCCCGATTTTCCTTCCTCCTCTCCATTCCTGCTGTCGGCGGCGCGGTTCTGCTCGAGGGAAAGGCGATTCTGGGTGCAGGCCACATGGCGGTCTATTTTGCCGGTGCCCTGGCTGCCGCAGCGGCGGGCTGGTTCTCCATCATCCTGCTCATGAGGGTTCTTGCGAAGGGAAAACTCCTCCCCTTTGCCGTCTATTGCCTGAGTGTCGGTTTCCTTTCCCTGGTGTTTCTGGTATGAAAAAAAACATGAGGATGCGGTGAGCCGATAATGGTGTCCAGAAACAAGGAAAGCATAATAAGCCCGAAATCTCAGGCCAGATGGCGTGAAATCGTTGGTGTTCTGTTCATCGCCTTGAGCCTTTTTTTTCTCCTTTCTCTTGTTTCCTACAGTCCACTGGATGTTTCCTTAAACAGTACCGGTACGGTTAAGGGAGTGAGTAACCTGGGGGGGGTTGTGGGCGCTCATCTCGCCGATCTTATCGTCCAGGCTCTCGGCTGGGCCGGGTTTCTGATCCCGGCGCTGTTTTTGTTCCTCGGGGTGACCAGATTCACCAGCAAGCAGTGGGGGGGATGGTTTCTGCGGGCCGGGGGCGGAACCGGGTTTCTGTTGGCGGTGTGCATTCTCCTGCAGGTCCGGATGGGGACAGCCTCTATTATGGGAGGGCTCCACAGGGACGCGGGCGGGATCGTCGGCCGCCTTCTCGCTGATAAACTTGTTCAGCTTTTTAATGTTCCCGGTACTCTTATCCTCTCCATCGCCCTTCTCATCGCCTCGATTCTGATCATGACCAACATATCGCTGGGAAAAATGGGCCTGGCCTTTCTGGGGTGCTTCAGATGGATCGGTGGGCTTTTTGTCAAATGGAAGGAGCGGTTCAGGAGGCGGAAGGCCGTCACCAGGGCCCAGGACGCTGAGGCAAAGAAAACTCCACCCAGGGTGGTAGTCAGGAAGGCAGAAACAAGGAACAGGTATCTCTCCGAACCGGTCCAGGAGGAATTTGAAACGATGTCTAGACCGAGGGGGAAGTTTTCCCTGCCCCCCCTTCAACTGCTTACCCTCCCCGATCCCGGCTACGAGGGGATCAGTGAGGAAGACCAGAAGGGCCGCGCCAGGATCCTTGAGAAGAAGCTCCGGGATTTCGGGGTTGAGGGGCGGGTAACCACCATCAATCCGGGCCCGGTAATAACCGTGTTCGAATATGAACCCGCGCCAGGGGTAAAGCTCAACCAGATCCTCAATCTCACCGGTGACCTCTCCCTGGCTATGGGAGGCGTTTCCATCAGGGTGGTCCCCTTGATCCCCGGGAAAACGGTTATTGGAATCGAGATACCCAACCAGAGCCCGGAGCTCGTCACCCTCCGGGAAATTCTGAGTTCCAATGAATTTGCGCACGCCAAAGGGGCGTTGAGGCTCGCTCTGGGGAAGGATACAGCAGGCGACCCGTACGTAACCGACCTGGATTCAATGCCGCACCTCCTTGTGGCAGGCGCTACCGGGACCGGGAAGAGCGTGGCCATCAACTCCATGATCCTCAGCCTGGTGGGAAACCTTGCACCCCACGAGGTAAGGCTCCTTCTCATAGATCCAAAAATGCTGGAACTGTCGCCGTATGAGGGGATTCCGCACCTGCTGGCTCCCGTGGTAATGGAGCCAAAAAAAGCCGCCTCGGCCTTGAGATGGGCCGTTGTGGAAATGGAGAGGCGATACCAGCTTCTCGCCTCCCACGGCGTAAGGGACATTGTCGGTTATAACCGGAAAATGGCCAAGCTCAAGGAACCGCCGGAGGGTGACGACCCCCATCTCCCCCACATTGTAGTGATAATCGACGAACTGGCAGACCTCATGATGACCACATCCCGGGAGGTCGAAGAGTGTATCGCCCGGCTGGGCCAGATGGCCAGGGCGGCGGGGATACACCTGATTATAGCCACCCAGCGGCCATCTGTGGATATTGTCTCCGGGAACATCAAGAACAACATCACAGGCAGGATCTCATTCAAGGTGTTCGATAAGGCAAACTCACGGGTTATCCTTGACAGCAATGGCGCTGAGCAGTTACTCGGCCGAGGGGACATGCTCTTTGTCAAGACCGGCATTGCAGGGATGGTCCGCATTCACGGATGCCTGGTGACGGACGAGGAGGTAAACAGGGTCGCCCGATTTTTAAGGGAGCAGGCACAACCTGAGTACCGCGATGACCTCTTCGACTATGAGCCCGTCTCCTCGCGGGGCGTTGATGAGCATGAAGAGGATGAGAAATTCGGGGACGTTCTCGATTTTGTCTACCTGAAAGGATACGCATCGGCGTCCATGATCCAGCGCAACTTCAAGGTTGGGTACAACAGAGCAGCCAGAATGATCGAACGCATGGAGGCGGAGGGGATTATCGGTCCGCCGGACGGCGCCAAGCCCCGTCCCGTCCTCCGAAGGGCCGACATAAAATGAGGTCGGCCTTTGCTGCCATAATGATCCTTCTCATCACCGCAGCCCCGGGTTGGGCGGCAGATGCCGATAACGGGACAGCCAGAGTTCTGGCCCTTGTTCGAAAGGCCTACAGCACCATCACGACCATCCGTGCGAGATTTGACCAGACCGAGGATCGCCCCGGGGTGGGAATATCCCATCGGGAAGAGGGCGTTCTGTCCTTTGTGCTGCCCGACAGGATGCGCTGGGACTACCAGGGGAAAAAACCCCACAGGGTTATCATCGACGGGTCTCTTGTATGGATCTATATGCCCAGCAGGAACCAGGTCGTCAGGAGGAAGATGACCCCGGAGGAGATGCGCCAGGGAGCAGGTACTTTTCTCGGCGGCATTGACCGCCTTGAGAAGGATTTTACGGTACGGTCCGGCGGGACGGGGTCCGAAGGAAGATACGTGCTGAAACTTTTTCCGAAATCGAAGAAAACCCCCTACGACATGATCAAAATTCTCGTGGGACCGGACACCGGAATCATCGAAAGGATCACTATCTACCACAGGATAGGCAACGTGACCACCATTTCCTTCTCCAGGATCGAGAGGAATGTGAAACTGTCACCCGACCTGTTCAAGTGGGACATCCCCGAGGGGACGGAGATCGTCGAACCGTGACGGAATCGTCACCGCAAGCCAGGGTGAAAATCGCGGTTGTTTCTCTCGGGTGCTCCAAAAATCTCGTGGACACAGAGGTAATGCTGGGGCATCTGACCGGGTCCGGGTGTGAGGTCGTCGACGATCCCGAGTCCGCGGACTGGATCCTTGTCAATACATGTTCCTTTCTCACCGAGGCTGTCGCCGAATCCCTTGACCGCATAGTGGAACTTGCCGCCATCAAGAAAAAGTGGCCGGACAAAAGGCTCATTGTGGCCGGGTGTATGGTGAGCCGTTTTGGTGAGGAACTTAAGGTAGAGGTCCCGGAGATTGACGCCCTTGTTGCCCCGTCTTCTCTGGAACAGGTTGTGTTCGCGGTCACGGGAAAGGACATTGTCCCCTCTGCGAGCCAGACTTTTTCAACCCGTTTGATCTCCTTTCCTGCTCACAGGGCGTACCTCAAGATCGGGGAGGGCTGCTCCAACCACTGTGCCTATTGCATGATCCCACTGATCAGGGGCGAATTTGTCAGCCGTCCCCTGTCTTCAATCGTGGATGAGGCCCGCTGGCTTGTTGGGCAGGGGGTGAAAGAGATCACCCTCGTGGCTCAGGATACTGGACGCTACGGCCTGGACAAGGGCGGTGGGGACCTGCCGGAACTCATTCGATCCGTTCTTGATCTGGACGGCGACTACTGGCTGAGGGCCCTTTACATCCACCCCACCAGGGTCAGTGGACACCTTCTGGAGGCGCTGTCCTCCGATGAAAGGGTATGCCGGTACATGGATGTCCCCTTCCAACACGTGTCGCCCTCTGTGTTGAGGCGCATGGGCAGGGGAAGCGCGCCGGACCCGCGGAGGGTTCTGGAGATGGTGAGGAAGCAACTCCCCGGAGCCTTTTTCAGGACCACACTGATGACCGGTTTCCCGGGTGAGACCGGGGAGGACTTCCAGGCGTTGCTCAGGTTTGTCCGGGAAGCCCAAATCAATCACCTGGGGGTCTTTGCCTACAGCCGGGAAGAGGGCACACCAGCGGATGGCCTCACGGCTCAGGTGAATCCGGAGACGGCACGGGAGCGGCTGGGGCTCCTGATGGAAGAGCAGAATCGGGTGTCCCGGGCGTTGCTCAGGGAAATGGTCGGGCTTAAACTGGAGGTCCTTGTGGAGGGTGCGGATGATGAGGGCGCCTTCGGGCGTCACAGGGGTCAGGCTCCCGAAGTGGACGGGGTCGTCAGGCTGAACCGGAGCTGTGCTCCGGGGAGCCGGGTTATGGCCCGGATCGTGGGAAGCGGTGACTACGACCTTATGGGGGAGATAATCTAAATGACTATTTCCACTGATGAAATCGGTGGAAAAGGGCTGGTAGTCGTCCAGCGCGTCCGGGGGGCAAGGGCATCCGTGGACGGAATTCTCCTCGCACGTTTTCCCGATGTTCAGGCCGGGTGGCGTGTCGCTGATCTCGGGTGCGGCAACGGGTTGGTGGGGCTCATGATGGCGTACGATCATCCTGAATGTACGGTGGTCGGCGTGGAGGTCCAGGCCGGCCTGATCCGCCAGGCCGCGGAAGGCGCAGGGTTAAGCGGCCTGAAAAACATACGTTTTGTTCAAGCGGATCTGCGAAATTATCCATGGAAGTTCAACCCGGAGAGGCATGAACGGGCCGGGTTCGACCTGGTGGTTGCCAACCCGCCCTACAGAGAGGTTGGAACGGGCAGGCTGAGCCCCGATCCCGAACGGGCGGCTTCCAGACACGAACTTCTGGGCAACGCGGGGGATTTCGCCGTTGCTGCTGCCGCCATCCTCCGCCGGGGCGGCCGCTCCGTCTGGATATATCTGGCCGAGCGTCGCGATCACCTCCTGGACACCCTCCAGAATCATCTGCTGCAGCCGGTTCGGGTCCGTTTCGTTCACTCCAGGGCCGGTGATCCCCCCAAACTGGTTCTGGTGGAGGCCCGGAAGGAAGATACGCAGCGGCCGGCGGTCACCGACCCTCCATTGATCCTCTACGCCGGTCCCGGTCACAGGAATTACACCGGGGAGGCCAGGAAGATCCTGTACGGGGAGTGATTTTCATGGGGCTTTCTGCTAGAGTCCTCCGGGACGCGAATCCGGAGAGGTGAGGATGAAAAGGATACTTGTTCTACCCCTGAGTTTAATTATTGTCGTTATTTTCTGTTCTTCCGCTCAGGCACTGGAGCGCATGTACGTGTCGGCACAGACAGGGACCGTGAAGCTTGGCGACGGCACCTTCGATGATCTGACGGATGAACCGGACCTCGGGAAGAGCGACGTCCTGTTCGCCTCCGGTTCCAACAGGTTCGTCGTTCTCGGATATTCCTTTCCCAACGGCAGGCTGGAGATGGAGGCAGGATACCGTCTCAACGATGTTGATTCTGTGGGGACTACAGCTGTCGACGGCATCAATTATGTCGTCCGGAGCCTTATGTTCAACGGCTATTACGATCTGGAAAGGGAATCGTTCTACACCCCGTTTATCGGCGCAGGCATAGGCGGAGCCCACATCACCCTGGATGATGCAGGAGTCAAGGCGGTCGATGATGTTCTGGCCTACCAGGTCACAGCAGGGGTCGCGGTGCATGTCACACGGTCCATAGCCCTGGACTTCCAGTACCGTTTTTTCTATACGACGGAGGCGGAATTGAAGACCGGGGTCCACAAGTACAGCAGTTTTTTAAGGGCGCATAACTTCTCAGTAGGTGTGCGTATCTATTTATAACAGCTTCAGGTGACTACCTCGCCAAAAGCCGGTTCTCTCTGATACGGGCCAGTCACCTACCTCCTGTCCATCTGGAACCGTATGTCGGTTACTATGCCTTTGCCGACCTCCCTTTCGAGACGAAGCAGCAGTTCGACCTTGCGCATGGACAGCTCGGTCATCCATCCGGGTCCGCTGACTGCCACGACGATGGTTTTTCCCTGAAAATGGATGGCCTCCGAGTGCGGCGCGGCCTTGTCGGCGACCGTCTTCCACGCATTCAGGGCGTTTCCCCTCTGAATGGTCTCCGGCGGAATATCCAGATTTTCCATAATTCTCGAGATGATTTCCCCAACCGGCACAGGGCGCTGTTTATTTGTCCTTTCCCTCATGGATCTTCGCCTTTTCATCCAAAATGATTTCATGAAAAGCCAATCATCGGCAGACTCGGGAGTTCTGGAAAATCCATGGAATATTGCCATGACTTTGATTGTTGTATAGTGTACATTGTATACAATTATTGACAGGATCCCAGTAAAAACCACCGATGATTTTTTGTGGAGTATTTGTGGAGTAATCGGTTGTTGGGTCGTCCGGCTGGATTGCTTCCTATTGACTTGGATTATATCAGGAAAATGAAACTTAAAAAGCACAAAACATTGAGGGAGCAGATTGCCACTTCACTTCGGGAGTCCATTATTCGAAGGGAACTTGCTCCCGGGCAGAAACTTACTGAGCCGGAACTTGCAGCCAAGTTGGGGATCAGCCGTACGCCCATAAGGGAGGCATTCCGTCAGCTTGAGAGTGAGGGATTCCTGGCGGTTATCCCACGCAGGGGGGCGGTAGTATCCACTATCACCGCGAAGCAGGTGGAGGATTTTTATGAGATCAAGAGTCTTCTCGAGGGATACGCTGCCCGGGTTGCCGCCGAGAAAATATCTAACGGCGATATCGAAAAGCTTAAAAAAATAAACGGACAACTGGCCGAACTGGCGGAAAAGAGTCAGCTCGAGGCATTTTTCGCCAGGAATAACGACTTTCATAACTGTTTTATCAAACTTTGCGAAAATGAAAAACTTCTCGAAATTCGGGACAGCATGGTCCAAAGATTCAAGGGCTTTCGCATGGCCACGCTGTCCTTGCCTGGTCGGCTTATGGAGTCTGTAAACCAGCACAAGTCTATCATCAAGGCATTTGAAAAAAAGGACGGTCGCCTGGCCGAAGCAGTCGTGGTTGAACATGTTCTCCTCGCCGGCGAGGAGTTGGTCCAGATGATCAAAAGGATGGAGGAATCCGGAATCCATTGAAAGACTTCAAGATCAGGATCCAGGAACCAAAGCTTCTGTCGGAGGACATCGCCGATTCTATAAGGACAGCCATTATCAAGGGAAAGTTCCGGCCTGGTGAGAAGATCTCCGAGGGTGAGCTGGCCGATTCCATGGGAATCAGCCGAACCCCCCTTCGGGAAGCGTTCCGAAAGCTGGAAAATGAGGGATTCATAGAGATAATCCCACGGAAAGGGGCCGTTGTTACCGGGATCAACTCCGATGAAGCCTTCCAGCTTTACGAGATAAAAAGCACTCTCGAAGGTCTTGCCGCACGTCTGGCAACTCCCCATATGGCAGGGAAGGACATCGAAAAGCTGGAGAAGATCAGCGTCGAGCTTGAAAATTTTCAGGCGGAGGATGACATTGATGGATATTACAGGACACACTGCAGGTTTCATGAGGTCTTCGTGAAACTCAGCGGGAACAGCCGCCTCATCCAGATGATCTCCAACCTGAACGACCATTTTAAACGTTTTGGCGCCGTCTCTCTGACTTTTCCCGGACAATTTGCTGAAGTGGCCAGACAGCACAGGGAGATTATTGAGGCCTTCCGCAACCGTGATGAAAAAAGCATTGAGGCCAAGGTGAGGGAAAACGTTATCACCGGCGGCGTTGTTCTCGTTAGACATCTCTCCGGAAAAGAGCCCGTTGATCCAGAATGACCGACATTAGCGGATTTCAGCATCCGGTATTTTTTCCGGCGCCGGCCACGGCCTCGCGGTAAAAATCGACAGGAGATGTGTTTGAAAAATAAGGGCATAAGCAGGAGAAGCTTCCTGAAAATCGGGGGAGGCCTCCTTCTGACCACCCTGTCTTCCGGCGAGGCAGGGGCCTTCCGGGGGGCAAAAAATCGGTCCGTGATCTATGGCGGCGAAACGCCCAGCCGGTGCCCCCTCTGTTCCATGGGCTGCGGTGTTATTTATTTCAGGGACAGCGATGGGCGATGGAAAGTGGAAGGAGACCCCGACTGTCCGGTGGCCATGGGATCCCTGTGCGCCCGTGGGATATCCCTGACCGCCGTCACCGATTCCGTGAAATCGGTTGGCTCATTGCACCGATATCCAGGCGAATCCAGTTGGCGGGAAGTCTCCTGGGAGGATGCCGTCTATGCGGTCGGGCGGCGGATCAAGGATGCCCGGGACCACGAAATGAGCGGACGCACCACTGCAGGGATGTCCTCAAACCGCCTGGATAACATGGGGATGATATGCGGAGGGAGCCTGACTAACGAGGAGGCATATCTTCTCTCCAAACTCTTCCGATCCATGGGAATGGTCAAAATGGACACCACTGTCCGGGTCAGTTACGGGATGGCCGTTCAGGGCCTGTCCGGTGTCCTTGGACTCCCTGCTCCGACCCACCCACCGACACAGGTGGCCGAGAGCGACCTGGTCATAGTTGCCGGGTGCAACCCCGGACAGACTGCTCCTGTACTCTCCCGATTTTTAGACGAGGTAAGGCGGAGGAGCGGAACGGTGGTGTTTATTGACCCCAGATGGACGGAATCCATCAAACCCGGAGATATCTGGCTCCAGACCCGACCTGGATGCGATGCTGCCGTCTTCGGCGGATTCATCTCCTGGATACTCGAACATGGAGAACGCAGGACCGAAGAACTGCTCAAGCATACGGATGCCTCCTTCTCGACCCTGACTGAAATCATGGGACAGTACCAGCGGTATACACGCGGGAAGTCCAGGGGCAAGCTAAAGATGGATCCGGGGCTTTCCGAACCCTACACCATCTATCAGCGATTAATAAAACACTACAGCCGATACGATCTGCGAAAAATCGCCGGGATCTCAGGGGTGGACCTGGACCTTTTTCGACGGGTCTGCAAAGAACTGGCAAGAACGGGGCGCCAGGAGTTTTCCGCCTCCTTTGTCCTTGGGGCAGGCGTTTTGTGCCGTCCATCGGGATCAGATACCGTCCGGATGGCCGCGATAATCCAGACCCTGCTGGGAAACCTGAAAAAGCGGGGCGGCGGGATTATCGTCCCATCCGGGTCGGGAAACGCTCAGGGTGTCTGCGACATGGGCCTGCTGGCGCCATATCTTCCCGGCTACCTTCCGCTGCCGTTGGAGGGAGCCAAATCCGGAAATACCGAATTTGAGAGGGAGGACCCAGGCGCCCTTGAGGCACTGGCCAGGGCCTGGTTTGACACAAAAAAACCTTCCGAGGCCGTCGGTTTTCTACCTGTCGTGAAAAAGGACGAGGGGATTTCAATCAGCACCATCCTCCGTGACGTGGCCAGTGAAAAAATAAAGGTGTTGATAGTTGTCGGTTCGGACCTGGTCAACAGTTTTCCAGGTGGAAAAACAGTCCGTGAAACGCTGGAGAAACTTGACCTCCTGGTAGTTATCGATACCGTGCCCAACGAGACAAGCCGTTTCTGGAAGGAAGCCGCCGGCGGGGCCTTTGCCCTGAAGACGGAGGTTATCTTTATCCCCATAGAGCCCCCGGCCCTTCGTTCCGGGAGCATGACGGATGCCGGAAGAAGGGTTCGCCGCCTTTGCCCAGCCCATGCTCTTCCGGAAACGGCCCATCCTCTCCTCCACACCATAACCAGGCTCGGTGTTATTGTGAAAAAAATGGCCCACAGCGAAGGGGGACCGGGCCTTTCACCGGTGAAATCCCTGAGATGGCCTATTTGGGCAGATACGGAGGCCGTCGCCAGGGAGATTAACGGGGTGGTGAACGATGATGCCGAGAAAACGGTACCCCTCACACCCGGGCGGGACTGGCCCCGTGGGGCCTCCTGCGGTAACCGTTTCTACCGTGGCCAGATGGCCGGTGAGACGTGGCTGGCCGGGAGAAGGGACTCATCGGACCCCTATGGCCGCGGGCTATTTGAACGATGGGGCTGGTTCTGGCCATGGGGAATGCCCGATCCGTTTTCCTGGGTTTTTGGTCATGAAAAGGACAGGTCCATACTGCTTCGCTGGTCAGGCTCTCCGCCGGTTGCGCCTGGTCTATCAGTGCGGTTCTGGCGAACAACCGCCACGGGGACACCCTTCCCGGAGCACTACGAACCGTTCCACAGCCCTCTCCCCGATTACCTGACAGGAGGAAGGTCCGACCCGTCCATCGAGAAAATGGACGAAAGCTCCGGCCCATGGGACTACCTCTCCAGAAGGCCGGAGGACGTGCTGGCTAAATTCCCGGTGATCATGACGGCCCACCGGACAGGCAATACAATGGGAAGCGGAGGTATCCTGGGACGGGTGGGGTGGCTTACGGAGTTGGGAACCGGCCGGATGTTGGAGATGGGGCCAGCCCTGGCGGCCGAACTGGATGTGGTCAGTGGTGACAGGGTCAATATCAAAACACCGTTTGTAAAAGAACCTGTCCGTGCGCTGGCGCTTGTCACTTTCCGTTTGGGGGATTTCGAGTATAATGGAAAACATTACCATGTCACTTCCGTTACCGGTTACAGGCCTGAACGACCTGGGACCAACGAACTCTTTTCCCCCGTCTTCAACGGTAAGGATGGAGGCATGCAGTTGAAAGCATTCATGGTGAAAGTTGAGAAAGGATAGCCCCGGCCCGCAGGATTCATTCCTTTGGGCGCCGATTATTTCTTGGTAACAGGAGGACTCAATGGCAAGCTCGGACAAAACCGGTTCAAATGCTATCCAGGCCCTCTTTAAGGGAAAAATGGACATGGAGGAGATGGAGGAGGTTCTTAAACTCTACAGGACCCTTTCCGCCCTCAATGCGAAGGCGCTGAAACCCGGTAAAAGGTTTCATGCACCAGGCGGGGACGAGGCCGAGATGAGGCTCAAGGAAGGGTTTACACTCCTTCAACCCATCGAGATCATGCCATCGGAGCGGGCCATGGTTAACAGGGCCGCAGAGATACTGGATGTGTTGAGGGTCCATTCTGACCATGCGGATGGAAACAGCAGGGCATCAGGCCTTCTGGATGAAAAAGGGCTGTTTCGAAAAATGGTGGAAAATTACCTTGTTGACGGCGAGGAGAGATTCAGGGATGCCGGGGTGATCCCCCCACCTCTCAATCCGGAGATCGCCCTCTTCACCGTCTTCAACGTCCTTAAGGGAACATTCAGGGATATATCCCATGCCCTCGGAAAAATTGACACCTCGGGTTGGGAGCATGGATTCTGTCCTGTCTGCGGGGGCGGCCCCGCCGTTGCAGTACTGAAGGGTGAGGGTGGGAAACGATACCTGATCTGCCACAGGTGTGAGACCACATGGCGCTTTCGAAGGATCATGTGCCCCTTCTGCGGGAACAGCGACTACGAAAAATTGGGGTTCTTCACCCTGGAAGGCGGGGACAGCAATCTGAGGGTGGATTTTTGCAACAGCTGCAAGGGATACATAAAAACGTGGGATTCCGGGGGGGATGATAATCCCAATCCGGAGGTGGAGGATCTCAAGACCCCCGGCTACGATCTGGCCGCGGAAGGGGAAGGGTACCGGAGGAGCGCCCCCAATATTTTCGGTGTCTGGGTCGGCTTTGATGTGGATGACGGGGACGGGCCCGAGGATGCCCCCGCCTGATCCGGTGCGTGTTCCACGGCCATTGTAATTCTACGGACATTCTATGCAGAGTGTTGTGTCGTCCGCGCCGCTGTTTTTGCTAAAACATGGTTTTAATGGTTGAAATTGACGGTTCGATGGGGTAAAATTCCTGCTATATAAAATCGCTGGGTGCCGGGTAAAATACCGGACAAAGACTTCCGATCCTGTTGCGTCCCACCGGGATGGGCAGGACGATAGGGTGCGGGGAGTAATCGCCGTGCCTGCCTATTTTGCAAAGGAAGCCGTGATAAACTCATGGTTTCCTTTTGTTTTTTGAGGGACTTTTTCGGGACAAAAAAACAGGGGGAGGGGGGTGAGTTCCGAAGGCAAGGCAGGTGTTAAAGAGTTAGTTTGGTTCCGAAAAAAGCTTATTCCCGAATCTTTAACCGTAAGAGAAAGGAAGGTGATGGCAAGGATGAATGTTACGAGAAGAGATTTTTTAAAGATCTCCGGCGCCGGCGTGTCCGGTGCGGCGTTGGGAGGGCTCGGCCTTCGCGGTATATCAATGGCCGGCGCCAGAGGCGGCAATACGGCCATCAAGTATTCCAGGGAGTCGATCTCCATCTGCCCGTACTGTGCAGTCGGATGCGGCCTTATTGTCCAGGCCCATGACGGCAAGGTCGTTTACATGGACGGCGATCCTGACCATCCGATCAACGAGGGGACCCTTTGCTCCAAGGCTCAGGCTTTGCGTCAGGTTTCCGAAAACCCGTGGCGTATCACCAAGCCTCTGTACCGGGCCCCGAAGAGCGGGGAATGGAAAGAGGTCAGCTGGGACTGGGCCTACAGCCAGATTGCCCGCAGGGTAAAGAAGAGCCGCGACGCAGGTTTTACAAAGGTCAATGCCGGCGGACAGGTAGTGAATCGAAATGATGGGGTTGCTTCGGTGGGTTCCGCGGCCCTGGATAACGAGGAGTGCTACATCCTCCAGAAATGGCTTCGCGCTCTGGGCCTGGTGTATATCGAACACCAGGCAAGGATATGACACAGCGCCACTGTAGCGGCTCTGGCAGAGTCGTTTGGGCGCGGTGCAATGACAAACCACTGGATCGACATCCGCAATTCGGATGTTATCCTGATAGATGGTTCCAATGCTGCTGAGAACCATCCAATATCGTTCAAGTGGGTCGACAAGGCACGGGAGAACGGTGCAAAGCTGATCAGTGTTGACCCGAGGTTTACCCGGACCTCTTCGAAGGCTGATATCTACGCTCCCATGAGGTCGGGAACGGACATTGCCTTCCTTGGCGGGATGATCAAGTATATCATGGACAACGAGCTTTTTCACAGGGACTACGTCCGGATGTACACCAACGGGCCGTTCATCGTTAACACAGGCTTCAAAATGCCGGGCGATCTGGACGGTGTATTCTCCGGCTACGATCCCAAAAAGAGAAAGTACGACAAGAAGTCGTGGGCATTCGTGAAAGACGGGAAGGGCGTAATCAAGAAGGATCCCGGCATGAAGGATCCAATGTGCGTTCTCCAGCTTCTTAAAAAACAATTCTCACGCTATACCCTGGATAAGGTGTCGGCGATCTGCGGGACGCCCAAGAGGGATCTGTTGGAGGTCTACAAGACCTACACCTCCACGGGAACACCCGCCCGGACGGGCACCATCATGTACGCCATGGGATGGACCCAGCATACGGTGGGCACCCAGAACATTCGGACCATGGCCATAATCCAGCTCCTGCTGGGCAACATAGGGATGTCGGGCGGAGGTGTTAATGCACTGAGGGGTGAGTCCAACGTTCAGGGTTCCACGGACCACTGCCTGTTGTTTCACATCCTCCCCGGCTATCTGAAAACCCCGAGGGCCAAGGACTCCTCTTTCGCCAGGTACAACAGCGCCTATACCCCGAAGACCAGTGAGCCCTATTCGGCCAACTGGTGGGCCAATTACCCGAAATACAGTGCAAGCCTTCTCCGTGCTCATTTCGGGAAGAGCGCCTCACTGGAGACCCAGTACCAGTGGCTGCCGAAGCTTGACGATGGACAGAACGCCTCCTGGCTGATGCTCTTCGATGAGATGTACAAGGGCAAATTCACCGGGTTCTTCGCGTGGGGACAGAACCCTGCATGCTCCGGCGCCAACTCCGCCAAGACCCGCCAGGCACTGACAAAGCTGGACTGGATGGTCAACGTAAACCTGTTCGACAACGAGACCGGCTCCTTCTGGCGGGCCCCCGGCATGGACCCATCCCAGATAAAGACGGAGGTCTTCCTCCTGCCCTGCGCAATGTCCTTCGAGAAGGAGGGCAGCATCACCAACAGCGGTCGCTGGGGCCAGTGGCGATACGCCGCGGTGGCGCCTCCTGCTCCCCCCGATTCGGAGATTCTCAACGAGCTTCAGTTCAGGGTCAAAAAACTGTACCAGGAACAGGGCGGCGTCTACCCCGACCCCATCCTGAATATGACCTGGGACTACGGCCCCAAGGGACCGGACGGCAAGGTGCGCCGCATGAATACCCACCTCATCGCAAAGGAGATCAACGGGTATTTCCTCGAGGAGAGGACCATCAAGGGCAAGACCTATAAACCCGGCGACCTCGTGCCGTCCTTCGCTTTCCTGCAGGCCGACGGGTCCACTTCATCAGGAAACTGGCTTTACAGCCAGTCCTACAACGCCGGCGGGAATAACATGGCCCGCCGGGGCAAGTCCGATCCCACGGGCATCGGCCTTTATAATGGCTGGTCCTGGTGCTGGCCCGTCAACCGGCGGATCATCTATAACCGCGCCAGTGTCGACGAGTACGGCAAGCCCTGGGCCCCCCAAAAGCCGGTCATCTACTGGAACGGCGCGAAATGGATCGGCGACGTTCCAGACGGCGGTTGGCCGCCCCTGCGGAAGCCGGATGGAACGTGGAACGAGAAGACCAAACTGGCCTACATCATGAAACCCGCAGGCGTTGGAAGGCTCTTTGGCCCGGGCCGTGCGGAGGGACCGTTCCCTGAGCACTACGAGCCTCTGGAATCCCCCCTTGAGAAAAACCTCATGAGCCCCCAGAGGATCAACCCGGTGATCAAGATTTTCTCGGGGAAACTTGATCAGTTCGCTAACAGCGACGATCGCTATCCCATCGTCGCCACAACCTACCGGGTAACGGAACACTGGCAGACGGGTGTGCTTTCCCGCTGGCTGCCATGGCAGGTCGAGATGCAGCCTGCCAACTTCCTGGAGATAAGCGTGGAACTCGCCAGGGAAAAGGGTATCGGAAACGGGGACAAGGTCGTTGTCTCCTCCGTCCGTTCAAGCGTGGACGCGGTTGCCATTGTGACGAAGCGCTTCCAGCCGTTCAAGGTGGCGGGTACTACCGTTCACCAGGTGGGCCTGCCCTGGTGCTTCGGATGGGCCACCACAAAGGAAAACGACGTCATGGCCAATGGCAAAGAGTACAGCAACCACACCTTCGGCGATTCTTCAAACCTGTTGACGCCATCCGTTGGGGATGCCAACACAATGATTCCTGAGACGAAGGCCTTTATGGTCAACGTCAAGAAGGCATAGGAAGGGGGTGATTTGAGTGGCTGAGAAAATGATAGTAATCGATACATCCAAATGTACTGCCTGCCGCGGCTGCCAGACAGCCTGTAAGCAGTGGAATAACCTTTCGGCGGTGGTAACGGAGAATCACGGCAGCTACGAGAACCCCCCGGACCTCTCCTACAGCACCTACACCAGGATACTTTTCAACGAGGTGGAGAAGGACGGAGGCCTGAGCTGGTTCTTCGGCCAGGACCGGTGCATGCATTGCTCGGATGCCGGGTGCATGAAGGCCTGTCCGGTTCCCGGCGCCATTACACGGGACAGCAATGGGGCTGTCGTCATCAATCAGGACGTTTGCACCGGCTGTAAGTACTGTGTCTTCGGCTGCCCGTTCGATATCCCGCGTTTCGATAGAGGTAACGCAGAGGGCGCCGGCGTGGACAAGGCGTTCAAGTGCACCATGTGCTTCGATCGCCAGTCCATGGGAATGGAACCGGCATGCACCAAAACATGTCCAACAGGCGCTCTTTCCTTTACCCGCAGTTCCGGACTTCCGGCCGTTAAAGCCATGGCCAGGCAAAAGGGGCTTTCGGTGTACGACGGCGGGGCTCTGAACACCCACGTAGTTTTCCTCCTGGAGGATAAACCTTCGGTTTACGGGCTCCCCGATAAACCGGCTCTACCCGCCGCGACGTATCTGCGGTCGGTTCTGAAGCCTCTTGGTGTCGTACTCTTCCTGGCGGGAGTATTCGCTGCCATTGCCCATTTTGTGGCCATTGGGCCCGGGGAAACCGATGAGGAAGGAGGTGACAGCGATGTCTAATCATCTTATCAAGCGCTATACCTCCGGTGAGAGGTTCTTCCACTGGGTCAACATGCTGGCCTTTATCACGTTGGCCCTGACCGGCCTTGGGCTTTACAGCCAAAAATTCTTCTGGCTGACGGGCATTTTCGGCGGGGTGGGCACATCCAGGGGTATCCATCATTACACCGGGATTGTGTTCATCCTGACGACCTTCATCATCTTCTCCCAGTGGATGAAGGACTACACCGCACCGGGCCAGGATTCTCTGGGAACCGTCGCCAAGGAATTTATGGATCCGTCTTTCCATGGACCTGCCGCCGGCAAACTCAATGCCGGTCAGAAGATGCTCGGTTGGGCGGTTTTCCTTCTTGGCCTGTTCATGGGGGTTACGGGGCTGTTCATGTGGTTTCCCTTTACCTTGGGCCGAGGGCTTCAACAGTGGATGTACTTCCTCCACAACCTTGGATTCATCATCTTCATGCTGGCCATGGTGGGTCATGTGTACCTGGGAACTGTCGGCATGCCCGGAACGTGGCGTGCTATGACCAAGGGTACCGTTACAAAGGCCTGGGCCAGGAAGAACCACGGCGCCTGGGAAGGGGATGAAGTGTAGTGGTGTAAAACGTCATTCTTGAAAGGATGCAAGGGGCTCCGAAACGGGGCCCCTTTTTTTAGTGCGCCCGGCAGGGCGCACCCACTTGGAGGTGTAAGTCCTTTGCAGTCCCGACAGGGGGAACTGCTAGCCGGACGGCAAGGGTGCCCACCGTGAGGTGGGATCTGAAGGAAGCCACAGGCGAGCACTGGCCGCGCATCAAAGGCGAGCTGTTGGATCGTCTCATTCAACAGGCTTTGCATCAGGTTTTGCAGCCAGTCTTTGATCCATACTTTTCGGATTCGAGCTATGGATTCCGCCCGGGCCGAAGCGCTCATCATGCGGTGCGTAATGCCCGTGAGTATGTTGCTTCCGGTCGTAGTTGGGTGGTTGATATGGATCTGGAGAAGTTCTTTGATCGGGTGAACCATGACATTTTGATGTTCCGGGTGGCTCGGCGGGTCAAAGACAGGAGGGTCCTCGGACTTGTCCGCAGGTACCTTCAGGCGGGAGTTATGGATGGTGGTCTGGTTACCCGGAGCGCTGAAGGTACGCCGCAAGGCGGTCCGCTCTCGCCGCTCTTGTCCAACATCCTGTTGGATGATCTGGACAAGGAACTGGAAAGGCGGGGCCACGCGTTCTGTCGATACGCGGATGACTGTAATATTTATGTACGGTCCCAGCGTGCCGGCGAGCGTGTACTGGCCTCGGTCAGTCGGTTTTTGGAGAGAGGTCTCAAGCTCAATGTGAACCGGAACAAGAGCGCGGTGGACCGTTCCTGGAAGAGGAGTTTCCTGGGTTACAGCATGACATATCATAAGCAACCCCGGCTCAAAGTCGCGCCTAAGAGTGTGGCGCGATTCAAAGCCAAGCTCAGGATACTATTCCGTCAGGGTCGAGGCTGCAACCTTGGCCGGTTCATTCAGGAGGACTTGATGCCGTTGATTCGAGGCCGGCTGAACTATTTCCGGTTGGCAGAGGTAAAAGGTGTGTTCGAGGAACTTGACGGCTGGATACGCCGCAAACTCCGGTGCATCCTGTGGAGACAGTGGAAACGTACCTTCACCCGCACCCGTAACCTGATGAAACGGGGATTATCTGAGGCTCGTGCGTGGAGATCCGCCACCA
>BDTG01000046.1 GCA_002897695.1 bacterium BMS3Abin14 | reverse complement strand
TGACCTTTACCCAGTCCACATCTCCGTCAGGGTAGATGGTGCGCACCTGCGTTTCCCCCACTGATATGGCGCCGGCGTTGGCGGGCGTATTGTCACCCGTGCTTCCCTCAAATTTGTCCGCCGTAGTCGGAAAGGCCGACGGGTTGGACTGAACGGCGCTTCCTCCACCGCCTCCTCCGCCGCAGCCCAAGGGCATAATAACCAGTGCACCCATGGCCACGAGGCCGATCAATACAAACAATCCTCTTTTCGACCTGAATAGCTCTTTTCTCATTGCGTTTCCTCCCTTGATTCGGATTATAATGAGCACAACACATACAGTAATGCTAAAAAAAAGCCTTCAAAAAATACAGGCTCCCCCGGTAAATCTTTTTCTCTAAATTGCCTTTTACGCATATAATTAAGGCAAACGGCTAGAAACATACACCCGGCAGTCATAATTGTCAAATTAAGGGCATGCGACAGCTAACAGAGAAGGAATGTGGGTTTCAGCGGTGAGGCGTTAAGGCGCGGAGCTTCACGCAAAGCGCAAAGGAAATCTTTGGGTTAAAGAGCGGCGCATCGCGATAAGACACGATTTCACAGGGACCCGTCTTCGCCTTCCAGGCTACGCCGCGGCAGGTGAAGGGGATGAAGGGGATAGGGCGCGTTGATGACTTTTTGCGAGTCCATCATCCTTGAGCCCTGGATCAAAGTTCACTTTCATCCAGGGCAACGGGGATGAGCAGCAACTTGGGTGAGGGGATGCGATTTCCTCCGTGAAACCCTCTTTTGAACCCTGCCTGCCCTGAGCCTGTCGAAGGGCGTCTGCTTTTTCCTCTGGACTCTGGACTCTGGACTGCCTTAAAGCTCCGCGCCCCTGAACAGCATCGCCCCGAGCGTCAGGAGCACGGCGGAGACCGCTCCCAACACCGCCAGGTCCACAACCGGGCCGATGGCGGATGTGCCCAGAAGCGCCCATCTCAAGCCGTCGACCCCGTAGGTCAGGGGGTTTGCGTAGGCCAGAACCTTCAGGAAAACGGGAAGGCCGGTGACGGGGAAAAGGGCCCCGGACAGGAAGAAGATGGGCATGATGAGGAAGTTGAAGATGAGCTGGAAACCGTGGGGGTCCTCCATGCGGGATGCCATGGCCACGCCCAGGCTGGTAAAGGAGATCCCGATGAGCGCCATGAAGGCGAGGGCCCAGAGGAAACCGGTGAAGGACGGCAGGCGCACCCCCAGGACGAAAGCGATGGCGAGAAAAAGGATGGCCTGAAAGGATGCGGTTGTGGTCCCCCCCGCCGTGCGTCCCAGGACAATGGCAAGCCTTGGGATGGGAGCGACGAGCATCTCCTTGAGAAAGCCGAACTGCCGGTCCCAGATGACCGAGATGCCGGCCACGGTGGATGAGAAGAGAAGGACCATGCCCACGATGCCCGGGGCGATGTAGTCCAGGTAGCGTTCCCCGCCCGGTCTTATGGAGAAGGCGGACTGGAGCCCCATGCCCAGGAAGGCCAGGAAGAAAAACGGCATTCCCAGGCTTCCGATGATCCGCGACGGCGAGCGCAGGTAGCGGATGACCTCCCGCTGCCAGATGGTGGCGGTGGCGGTGAGCAGCCGCTTCATCTGGAAAAGGCCTTCCGGCGCTGGCGCATCCGGTCCACGGCGTTTCCCCCCTCGTCCCGGATGGTCCTGCCCGTGTGGTGGATGAAGACGTCCTCGAGTGTGGGCTTCTTAAGCGTAATGGATCGGGTTATGACGCCGGCCCTGTCCGCAATGTGGAGGATGGCCGGGATTTTGCCTTCGCCCCCGGTTACGCTGATGTCAACCTGACCGCTGTGGCGTCTGACGGCTGTGATCCACTCCTCGTTTTCGAGAGCCGAACACAGCGCCTCATCGCCGTCGGTCTCGATGCTGATGACATCCCCCCCCAGGCCGTCCTTCAGTTCCCGGGGTGAACCGAGCGCGATCATCTTTCCGTGGTCCATGATGGCGACACGCCCGCACAGGGCATCGGCTTCCTCCATGGAGTGGGTGGTGAGAAGTACGGTCAACCCGTCGGAGCTGTTGATGTGAAGGATGTGATCCCATATTCTTCTGCGGGTCTGGGGATCCAGGCCGGTGGTGGGTTCGTCCAGGAAAAGAACCGCCGGGTGGTGGAGAAACCCCCGGGCGATCTCGAGCCTGCGCTTCATCCCTCCGGAAAAGGTTTTGACCCTGTCTTTTGACCTGTCAGCCAGGTCCACCATCTCAAGAAGTTCCGGAATCCTGCTTTTACGGATCTCCCGTGGAACGGCGTAGAGGCGCCCGTGAAAATCCATGTTCTCCCATGCGGTCAGTTCCTCGTCCGTGGACGGGTCCTGGAATACGAGGCCGATTAAACGCCGGACCTGGTCCTTTTCCCTGACCACATCGTGCCCGGCCACCACCGCGGTCCCGGATGTGGGTTTGAGGAGAGTGGCCAGCATGGACAGGGTGGTGGTCTTTCCCGCTCCGTTGGGACCCAGAAGGCCGAAGATCTCACCGGAGGCGATGACAAGATCGAGGGAATCCACGGCCTTCAGGACACCGAAGGTGCGGGTCAATTTGTCGGTGCGCACGACGATGTTAGAGCGGTCTTCCATGGAAAGGAAGGATAGCAGAATAGGACGGCTCACGGTAGAGGGAACAGGTTCAGGCGGACTTTTCGGGAAGATCAATGTGGTATGTGGGATCAAAAACGAGGAGGCCGGCACACGTGCCGGCCTCCTCTGAAGTTAAAGAACGCTCTGTTCCGGGCTAATAGGCTTCCATATCTACTTCAGTGATCTCCCCAGCCCGCAGAGGGATGACCGTATCGTCGATGGTCCAGCCCGAGGGAGGTGTCGTAAAGACGGTGGCCATCCCGCTCGACGTAACGGAGGCCTGGAAGATGAACTGGGGCCCGTCCTGGACATTCTGGGTGCTGCTGATCGTGCCGCCGCAGGCAGACATATCCGAACTCAGGTATTTCAGGGTGTTCGGGGCGCTTATGGTAACCGTGGCGCCTGTGATGACCGTCCCGGCGGTGGACTCGATGCTGCCTCCGCCGATGGTCTGGGCCGGATTTATGGTAAGGCCGCATAGCGAAGCAATTTGGGCGACCATGTTTTTGCTCGGCAGATCTATGTACACCGTACCGGCGGTGGCGAAGTCCGAAAGGCTCCAGATGTCGTAGGCGGTATTGGAGGCGTAGAAACTGGCAGCGTCCGCCGGGTCCGGCTCCGCGTGGATGGCGACGGAAACCCCTGCCGGGGCGGCGTTATAGGTGATACTGCCGTTGATGTCGGAAACGGGAGCCATCAGAGGCCACCCCAGGAGTGTCACGGTGGCACCCTGATACAAGTAGTTGGTGTTTATATCGGAAGCGCTGACTTCGCCGTAAAGGGTGTTGACGTCGTACATGACGATGTCGGTTCCTGGCGCGTCGGCTCCGGTGTCGGCTATGACGGCGAGGTTAGGCGCGAAGCCTACGGCTTCGTTGGAACCAACATTGGTGGGAATGTAGGCCATGACATGGTAGCTGTCCGGCGGGATGTATGTAAGCCCGGTGTTTACCAGGGTGGCCTCGGGAATTCCGGTAGTGCTGAGGCTGGAATCCACGAAGGGATTGAGGGAATAGGACCAGAGTGTGGTACCGAGATATGAGTAATAATCGGATGAGGAAATTAAATGCGAGGTCAGTCTGGTGTCTCCGTCAAAGATGCTAGTCCCGAGGTAGGCGTACAGATCGGGAACGTTCCCGCTCATATCCCCGGTGTCGGCGCCGGCGTAGGTCAGCTCACCCGTGATCGCCTCGGGGTCGTAGAGGGAGAAGTCTTTCCCGGTTACAGCGCCGCCGGCAGTCACTGTCACTGCGGATGAGGCATAAGCGAGAATGTCCCTGTAGACCCCCACGGAATCGCCGTCGAAAGGATCAACATCGTTACCCGTCGTCTCCTGGACCGCCACAATGTAATAGGTCCCGTCCTCCAGGTTGTTGACGGTGAAGGCTCCGCCGGAATCGGCCTGGACGATCACGATGGGGGTACTGTCCCCCGTGCCCATGAAGTCGTTTGTTGTCACCGCGACCACGGTGTTTTCCAGGCTGTTGTCATAGTCCGACTGCGGATCGTCCGAAATGGTCCCGGAGATTGACCCGGTGGCGAGGGTGGATCCGGTGGAGAAAGTAAAGCTTACGGAGGAGGCCAGCTTGTCCCCCTCCTTGTCCTTGGCGTTGGAAAAGATCGTTATCGTGTAGGTGGTGTTAGTGTCCAACGGGGCTGGAGCAAAATCCACGTTCAATGTAGCGTCCCCGTTGGCCCATGTCTTGTCGCTCGTTCCGGAGACACCTGAGAGATTGTCCATCACGCTCAGTGTATCCATGGGTTCGCTGAAGTTGATCACCGCCAGTACCGTGGTGGCTACACCGGTAGCCCCGTCGGCGGGGATCGTACTGGTTACCTGCGGGATGGTTGTGCTGCACGTGACGGTTACATCTGTCACGTCGGCGGCTGATATATTCCCGCTATTGGTTGTTGCGGTGCAGGTCTGGCCAGAAGGTCGTTGTGATATCAGGACGTTGTAAGCAGCCCCGTCTGCCAGAGCGGTGGCAAAGGTAAAAGTACCGTCCACAAATACGGTGAGGTCATCCCCACCGTTGTTTTGCAGTACAACGGTGCCGCTCAGGCCGGTTACATTCCCTCCGACCGTGTAGGTCGTACTGCACGTGACGGTTACATCTGTCACGTCGGCGGCTGATATATTCCCGCTATTGGTTGTTGCGGTGCAGGTCTGGCCAGAAGGCTGTTGTGCTATCAGAATGTTGTAAGAAGATCCGTCTGCCAGAGCGGTGGCAAAGGTAAAAGTACTGTCTACAGATACGGTGAGATCATCCCCACCATTGTTTTGCAGTACAATGGTGCCGCTCAGGCCGGTTACATTCCCTCCGACCGTGTAGGTCGGGCCGGCGGGGGGACCGCTGCTCCCGCCGCCGCATCCCAGGGGCATTGCGATGAGGGCCGCCAGGCCCAGAACGCAAAGAGCCGGGAATAAGTGTTTTTCGATTTTCCACACGTTTACCGTCTTCATTCTTCCCTCCTTCTCAATACATGGCAAAACACTTTTCCTGACGGAACGGATAATACCCGCGGATAATACCACACCTGGGCAGCCTCAGACCAGTGAAAATCTAGAAAAGGTTTTTCAGCTTCTCCCGGAGCTTTTCCTTCAGCTCTTCCTTCCGGCCCTCCACCTTTTTTTGTACTTTCTGTTTTGCCTGTTCCCTGGCGGCCGCCTTCATCGTTCCGGTGTCCAGGGCGAACCTGGGCGACGTCACCGTCCCGGAGACCTTCAGGGGGATAATGGTGAGTCCCCGGCTATTCCTGGGAAATAGCCGGGGACTGTTTTCCGGGATCTTCGATGCTGTGGGTTCGGAGAGTGTTATGTTGGTCGAAAGGGCCAGGCTCTGGTCCAGGCCCACGGCGCCGGAGCCTTTCATGGACCAGCCCTTCGTCGAGATGCCGAGCCTGCTGAAGTTGAATTTCCCGTCCTTTACGGAGAAGGATGCGTTCATCCCGTCGAACTTTGTCTCCTTTCCATCGGAACCCATGCCCAGGAGGGATGCGGCCCCTGCCGCTCCAGCCATGAGGTTAGCCGACGTCAGCCTTCCAGGACCGAGTTCAAGGGTGCCATTGCCAAGGAGGCTGGTCTTGATGTCCTTAAATTCCGTCCCCTTTCCGGAAAGGCTGATATTCGACGAGGCCTCACCGAAAAGCAGTCCTCCCAGGCTGGAAAATGCCGAAACGGCCTCATTGATCTGGACCTTGTCCATCTTCATCTTTGATCCATATTCAATGGGGGCTTTGCCCAGATCGGCCCACGCCGAGCCTTCCAGCCGTCCGCTGAATGCGGAAAGGGACATCCGGTCGAGATTAAAGCGGGCGCCTTTCTGGGAGAGAGTTGCCGTCAGATCGGTAAAGGCCATCTTTTCGAACCTGCCTTTGGCTACATTGATCCCCCCTGAAACGGTTATGGGGGGAGGCCTAATGGGTTCAAATTTTTTCCCGGCGCCGGGAGGGGGTTCTTTCGCGCCTTTTCCTGCCTCCTTAAGGGCGGGTCTCCTATCAAACTCCAGGTTCGAGGAGGAAAAATCCATGCGGGCGGCAAGGCCCTTCCCCATGGTCCCTTTGACGCTGCCCTTAAAGGAGACGTCTCCGGAAAGGGACAAGGGGATATCCCCAACGAGTCCGGGAATCCTGGCCAGATCGAACGGAGGGATAGTGAGTTCGAGATCAAGGGGGATCTTTCCCGGGTCCGGAACCTTACCCACGGGGCCAATAGTGCCCGAGAAATTCAGGTCGGGCTTTTCCCGTCCCAGGCCGGCGGATGCGGTAATTTCCATGGGCCTGTCAAGGGATACGTCCTTAAGGGAGACGTTAAGCCCCTCGAGGGAAAGGCCCTGTTTTAATCGTTGACTGGTCGCGTCCGAAACGTAGATTTTTGCCCCCACGATCCGGATGTCCCGGGCGAGAAAGGAGATTGGAATCGTGGACGCGCCCTTCTCCGCGGGGGAAGGCTGCACAGCCTTTTTTTCTTCTCCCGTTTTGGCGAATCTCGCTGTTATGTCGTCATAGTTCCACATTCCGCTGGAGTTGCGGAGAACCCGGACTTCCGGGTTGTTCACGATGATATGGTCAATCTCTATCCTGCCGCCGAAGATCGGCCAGAAACGGACTGAAAGGTCAAAGGAGCCCAATCGGGCGAAGGGTTCATCCCCGAAGCCCCCGGACTCGGCAATAGTGAGGTTTTCAAGGCGCACCTTCGGGCCCGTCCAGAGGGAAAACCCGGTGCCGCCGATGGAAACCTGCCGTCCAAGCGCAGCCGTGGCCTTTTCCTCGGTGAGGGTCCTCACTGCGTCGAGCTTGAGAAACCAGGGTAGCGCGGCCGTCAGAGCTATCAGCAGCAGGACGATAGTGCCCAGGGAAAACAGCCCGATCTTCAACGGTTTTTTCATGTTGGATATCCCCCCTGTTCCAGGTTCCAAGGGTGAGAAGTCATCGCGAACCGTGTCTGAGTGAAGCGATCCCGTGGGCGTCAGGAGGTCGCCGCAACGCCCCTCTCAGCTTCCGTCTTCGTTCTTCCAACTTCGCCGCGACAAATCGCCCGGGATTGCCGCGTGGCTCTCGCTTGCACCCCCTCAAAACACTTTTCCCCTCACCTCGGTCCTCTCCCCCCACCCGTCTTCGCATAAAGCTTCGCCGCGCCAAGGGGGAGAGGAAGAATGAGGAATTGGCCTATTTGACGCTCGCAATGACATCTTCTTGCGCCGTCTTTCTTTGCTTGAGTTACGGCACGTCAGGCAAGGGACGGAAAAGATAATTCACCGAAAGCCTTTCTCTCGCCCGCTCGCTAAGACTCGCTCAAGCACGCAGAGCTCTCAGAGAAAATCATAAACCAGGGTTTAATATTTACCCTAATCCCTTCTCTGCTTCCTCCGCGTACTCTGCGAGAAACCCAGCGCCTTGGCGCCCTACGGCTTAAAACCCAAACCCTCCTCTGCTTGCCAACCGAAGCTTTACGCGAAGGTTGGTGAAACCCTCTTTATTAACCCTGTGGAGCAGCCTTCCAAGGGCTGCACTGTGTTAAATTAGCTCTTGATCCCGGTTCACTCTGCGCCCCACTTCACTTCACGGCACTTTTCGAACCTGGCACCGTTCCAGCAGTAGACCCGCCTGTAGCCTGGCCGCTTTGTCCCGTCAATGGACTCTCCTCCCATATTGAGAAAGGTTACGCTGGGTTTCCCCTTTTCGGTTCCGTAAATGGGGTAGCCGGCGGGGACTGTTTTATCCTCAAGCAACGTTTCGAAATGAGGCCCGGTACCGGCAACATGGCTTAGTTCAAGTATCCTGGTGACCATGCTTCCCCCACCCGGGGATAAAAAATACAGGGATAGATTGATCGACCCGTTACCGTTGGCGTCGACCATGTCGAAGGAGTGAAGGGAACGTCCCTTCCCCGGGGAAGATGGTTCCCCAAGGTCCCACCACCTGGCCCACCTCCCGTTTACGGCTCTAAAAACCGTCAGGTTCATCTTTTCGTGCCACCGGAAAAGCAGGCCCATCTCCTCCTGGCCATCTCCGTCAATGTCCCCCAATCTGTATTGTACCACCTCTATGTCCGGCGGCAGGAGGGAATAGACGCTATCGTCTGCCAGGGCGGCATCGGCGGAAAAGAAGATCAGAACCGCAGCGCAGAAAAAAAAGATAATAATCTTGATCAGCGGATGAACACGAGCCGCGAAGCTGTGAATGGCAGACATGAGGGCAGTATAATTCTCTCCGCCGGCGCTTTCAACGTGTAAAGCTAAGTGACATTCTATTCCATAGGGGTTACAATCCGCACGTCAAACGATTTATGAGGAGAAGCTGAACGGGGGAACGCCCCGGATTGAATCGCACAAGCAGGCGACTGACCGGAGGATAACGATGGGACAGATGGACAACAATAGCGGCGACGGGCCCTTCCGGCAGCCGCCAGTCTTCAAAAAGCCGGAGTTCAAGCTTCCCGACCTCCCGGCCTTCAAGATGCAGGGAAAGGGATCGAAGATCCTCATGTCCATACTCGCGCTGCTCATTCTCGCGGGCCTGGCTTACAACATGCTCCTGGTTTATGTGGGGCCCAACCAGTACGGGATCAAGGAGGTAAAGATCGGGATTCGCCGGGGTATTCAGAAGAAGATATACAAGACCGGGCTGCAGTTTGTTCTGCCGATGGGTTTTGAGAGGATGTACCTTTTTCCCAGGGATCTGCAGGTCTTCGAGATGACCAATACACCGACCAGGGCAACCAGACTGCACCGTTACACCAAGGCCGCGCATATTCAGACATCCGACGGGTTTTTCGTGGACGTTGATCTCGCCATTATCTACCATATTATTGATCCATACAAGGTCATCACCACGGTGGGTCCGGGCACGATGTTCGAGGATAACGGCATCATCCCCAAGGCCGAGCCGGTTCTCAGGCAGGCCCTGGGAGAGCTTTCCACTGAGCAGTTCTACAATAGTCCGCTGCGTTACGAGAAGTCGTTGAAGGCCCAGAAGATCCTGGATGCCGAACTCCGGCCGAAGGGGATCGCGGTTGACGATGTCCTGGTGCGCTATTTTCGGTACAGCGACGAAATCCAGAAGAATATAGAGGCGAAGAAACTCCAGGATCAGCTGGTCTTCAAGAACCAGGCGGAAAAGAAGGCGGCCGCAGAAGGTGCCAAGGTCAAAAAGGTCATCGCCGAGGGGGAAGCGGATATCAAGGTCAAGCTTCAGGAAGGGGATGCCTACCAGGTCAAGCGGCTCGCGGAGCGGGATCTCTATGTCAGGAGCAAACACGCTGCAGGCGATCTGCAGGTCAAGCTGGCCGAGGCCAGAAAGACGGCCCTCAAAAATGCGGCGCTGAGAGGTGCCGGGTCCGAGCGGCTTGTCGGGCTGAGCATGGCCGAGGTATACAAAGGGCTTGACCTCATTGTCCTTTCAAGTGACGGCAAGCAAGGAGTCAACCCGCTGGATCTGCAAAGGACCCTTCAGATGTTCGGGGTCCGGAAGGGAGCGCGGCCATGAAAACCATGCGATGGCTGCTGGCAGCCACACTCCTGTTGTCCTTTTTGACCACCGGCTGCTGGCCGCATACCACCGGCCCGACCGAGGTCGGGGTCAGGACCGTCAAGTTTGGGCTGTTTGAGAAACGCGGGGTGGAGCAGAAATACTATGCTCCTGGTTCGACCTACTTTTTCCTCCCCATAATCAACGGCTGGAATACCTTCGATCTTAACCTCCAGACCATGGAAATGACCTATGACCCCAGGAGCGGCGACATAAGAAGCAGAGACGACCTGCTCTTCAAGACCATTGACGGGAACGATATCAGCCTGGATGTTATCATCCAATACCGGATCGATCCCCCCAAAGCGCCCTACATCCTGCAGAATGTGGCCGCCAATGATGACCTGTTGAGGAACAACGTCGTCAGGACCATTGCCCGCAGCCGTCCCAGGGATATTTTCGGGGAGTTGAAAACCGAGGGGTTCTACAACTCGGAGCAAAGGCAGGAGAAAGCGGAAGAAGCCCGGAGCGCCCTAAATGATATCCTCAAGCCCTGGGGTGTAATCGTCGAGAAGGTGTCAACCAAGAACTATCGTTTCAACCCGGCCTACCAGAAGGCTATCGAGGACCGGAAGGTAGCCGAGCAGCTTGCCGAGAAGAACAAGGCCGAGGCGAGGGCGGCACAGGAAAATTATCTTCGCAAGGTTCAGGACGCCCAGGGCGAAGTGAACACGGTCATTGCCCAGGCCGATGGCGAGTTTTTAAAGTCCAAGCTCCAGTCCGATGCGTATTTTGAGCAGCAGCAGCATATTGCCAAGGCGATCGTGGTGGAGGGCACGGCCGATGCCAAGGGAATCAAGGCCATGAACGATGCCCTTGGTGGTCCGGGCGGAGATGTGCTGGTCAAGCTCAAGATTGCGGAGGCCCTGAAGGGAAAGAGGATTATCCTCCTTCCGGTCTCTGATGGGGGCATTAACCTGAAGACTACCGACATCAACGACCTGATCAGGGTCTACGGAATAAAATCTCTCGCCTCAGGGGCGACAGCCCCGGCCGGTGGTTCTTCCGCCGCCGGCAAGTAGCAGGCGTTCATGATGAACTTGCAGGGGGTCCATCACCCCGAATGCGTCGTGTGTCCTATTCGGTTTACCGTTAAGTGACCCGGAGGGACCTGAGACAAACTCTTGAAGCCCTGGCGGAAATACGAAAAACCGCCAGGGCTTATTTTTACAATGAAGGTTTTATCGAGGTTGCGACCTCATCCCTCCTTCCTTTTCCCAATCTCGACCCCAACGTCCGTCCTGTCCCGGTTGCTGTGAAGATCCCGGGGGAGCAGCGCCGCCGTTGGCTGCACACATCTCCCGAGCTTTCAATGAAAAAGCTCCTGGCCGCCGGTTCCGGAAGCATCTTCCAGATCTGCCCCGTTTACCGCGACGAGGAACCCACTCTGCAGCACAGGCGGGAATTCAACATGCTGGAATGGTACCGGGGCGGAGCGGATTACGAAGCTGCCATGGAGGATGCCATGTGTGTTTTCCGTATGGTGTGTAAGGCGGTTTCTGGATCCCCGGTCATCAACAGGGCGGGAGTGGAATTCGATCTTGACGGGCCATGGCGGGTGCTGACCATGGCTGATGCTTTTCGGTCCTACGCCGGGGTCGAGTCGTTCACCCCGCTGGAGATGTCATCTGCCTTAAAGTCGAGGGGATACCGGTGCTCTGTGGCTGACAGCCGCGAGGAGCTTTTCTTTCGCCTCTACGTTGACGCCGTTGAACCGAACCTCGGCAGGACTGCCCCCACAATCGTTAAGGACTTTCCCGACTTTCTGGGGACGATGGCGAGACCTAAACCCGGATGTGCTGGAATACTTGAGCGGTTTGAAATCTTCATGGGCGGTCTGGAGCTTGCCAACGGATATTCGGAACTTACCGACGGCGAGGAGCTGGAAAAACGGATGGAGATGGTCAGGGGAACCCTCGCGGCAGATGGCGTGGAGGGTCTTGAGGTTGACAGGGAGTTCATCGAGGCTGTCGGTCGCCTTGCTCCCTGTGCCGGTGTCTCTGTTGGCCTGGACCGCCTGGCCATGCTCCTTCTCGGGGCAGAGGATATCAGTGAGGTGATCTTTCCCTGAAGAATGCGGGCCGAAAGGATGATTACCTTCTGCAGGAGCTTTTGAATCTGACCCTCCGGCTGAATATCCAGATTCGGAGGGAGGTTCTGGGTGACGAGGAATCTCCCGCAAAGAGCGGTCTGATCTACCTGGAGGGAGACCCCGTCCTCTTTCTGGACAGGCGCCTGTCAGCCTCCGATGCTGTGGAGGTCCTTGTGCATGAACTGGCCCCCTTTCCGCTGGATGGCGTTTACGTAAAACCTGCGGTCAGGGAGTTGCTGGAACGACGCTGAGCCGGTCAGGCCCCTTTCCGGATGTAGATCTCAAGCAGTTCGCCGTCCCGGGTGCATTCCAGGAAGGCGTTGCCGGTCTTGCGGCTCCATGCCCTGAAATCCTCTTCCGCGGCGCTGTCGGTGGAAATAATCTTCAGGACCGATCCGGCCTCCATCCTGGTCATCTCCTCGGAGGCTTTGACAATCGGCATGGGGCACCAGAGGCCGTAACAATCCACTTCCCGGTCGAACGCTGTTTTCCCGGTCATATCCGTCTCCCGCAGGTCAGATGAAAAGCTGTGTATGGCTTCCCTCGGCCACTTCCAGAAAGGACGCTACCCCGGCCACCCGATCAACCTCATCACGAAGATCCTCCCGGTTTATTCCCATGACGGCCATGGATGTGCTGCAGGCGATGAATTCGACACCCATGGACCTGGCCTGTGCGAACATCTCCTCAATGGAGGGCATGTGATATCGGCGCATGAGACCCTTCATCATCCACCGCCCGGCTCCCAAAAAATTAAATCGGGAAAGCGGACGCCCGTTTCCTCCCGGGATCTGGAGCAGCTGGAGGAGTTTCTGGGGTATTAATTTGCCCGAAATTCGTTTTTTACGGAGGAGGTTGAGCCCCCAGAAGGTACAGAATATAGTCACGGGGGTGCCGGAAGCGGCCGCCCCCAGTGCGATTGTAAGTGCGGCGAGAATCCTATCCATCTCCCCCGAAAAAAGGATGAGCGCGACGCCGTTCCTGTTCTTTTCCTCGATCATGTTGAGTTACCTCACGGGGGGGGTCCCCGCCTGCCTGCCCAGCGGAGAGATACTTCGAAGTCGATTGACAATGCCGGGAATTGTGTCAAGAAGATGATCCACATCCCCTGCGGTGTTTCCTTTGCCCAAGGTGAAGAGCACGGAGCCCTGAGCAAGTTCAGGCGGCTGGCCCATGGCTGTGAGCACGTGGGAGGTTTTGAGGGCTCTCGATGTACAGGATGAGCCGGTGGAGGCGCTTATCCCTTCCATGTCCAGGGACAGGATTATGGATTCCCCCTCGATGTACCAGATGCCAAAGGCGGCGTTTCCGGGGAGCCTCTGGGCGGTATGGCCGTTAAGCTCCACTTCCGAGGTCCTTTCAAGGACACCCTTGATGAGATGGTCCCGAAGGTCGGACATGAGAGAACTCCATTGGGTCTGTTCCTCCGAGGCTATGCGGGCAGCCTCGCCGAAACCCACAACGGCCGGCACGTCGGTTAACCCCGCCCGGCGCCCTGCCTCCTGAACCCCTCCCAGCAAAAGGGGCAGCATGCGTGTCCCCTTGCGGACATACAGGGCCGCAGCGCCCTTGGGACCGAATAGCCCCTGGGCGGAAAAGCTCATCAAGTCGACCCCCAGGTCCTGCACATCCAGGGGAATCTGCCCGGTAGCGGCCATGGCGTCAGTATGAATCGGGACGCCGGCCTCCCGTGCGATGCGGGCTATTTCACGGATGGGCTGGATTGTCCCGACCTCGCCGTTGGCATGCATGATAGAGATCATGACGGTCCGGTCGTTAATGGCGGTTTTGACGTCGTCCGGATCCACCATGGCGAATTTGTCGACAGGGATGACCCTGGTCTCGATGCCCTGTCCGGACAGGCTGCGAGCGGTATTCAGCACACTGCTGTGTTCTACCGCTGATACGATGATCTCGGCTCCGGCGCGCCTGGGGCAGCAGGCCGTGCCGGCCACCGCAGTGTTGTTGGACTCCGACCCGCTGGAAGTGAAGATAATCTCCCTTGGGCTGCAGTTAACAAATGATGCTACCTGTGCCCTTGCCTGCTCGACAGAGGCCAGGACTTCCTGCCCAGTGGAGTGAACGCTCATGGGGTTTCCGAATCGACCCTTTAGAAACGGAAGCATGGCCTCCAACACGCGTGGTTCAAGGGGGGTTGCAGCCAGATGGTCCATGTAAACGGTGTTCAACGTCAGATACCTCCTGATTTACTGTCCGGGTGAACGATAAGGTTCCATTGACAAGGATAAATATCCTTACTTGTTTTGTCAACTATTATATGGTCCCATAAGTCCACCTGTCCGCATGCAACGCACAGGCAGGCTCGCGGCTTTTTGTTCAACATGTTCAGCTCTTCTTTGCGGCCCTTGGCGGCAGTGCCCGGGAGCGCCAGGAGCGCCGCCCTTCGCGCTACTCTACCGATAAGGCTTGAAGGAGTAGATCTTGTAACGCAGGATGAATAGTCCAGGTGAAATATCCTTGAAAATAAGGGGAAAAGTTGTAATTATGATATGATTTCATTTCTACTTCGGGTTAACGCCTGTCAACCTTAGGGGAAAATCTTGACGTTTCATGATGTTTTCAATGGGTAGCAAAGCCTCCGCCGACGATCAAGGCGGGAAAGCGCCCCTCCTCGACGGGGATTCCTTTCGGGCCTTCATGGAGAACAGTCCCCTGCCCGTCTTCATTATCGGTGTGGAGGATCCGGACCACAGGCGGCACAGGTTCCTTGCGGCAAATGCCGCTGCAAGAAAAATGTACGGTTATTCCGAGGAGGAGTTCCGCTCCTTAACCGCTGTCGACCTTCACCCCGCCGAGGAGAAGGAAAGGGTCGTGAAGGCGGTAAAGAAGGTCGACCGGGTCATGTCCGGTCAGATTCAAGATCCCTTTCCCTTCCGCCATATCCTGAAAGACGGCACGACAGTGTACGTTCAGGTCAACGCCCACCCTATTCGGTATCTCAATCGCCGTGCAAGGCTTGTCATCGTTCATGATGTCACCAAACGACACGAAGCCGAAAGGATAGTGAGCGAGCGGGAGGCCCAGTACCGGCTGATGTTCGAGGCACAGGCCGACGCCGTCATGATATTTAACAGGGACGGGCGCCTGGTGGATGCCAATCCGGCCGCCAGGAGAATGTACGGGTACAGGAAAGACGAAATGCTGAGCCTTTGCATGAAGGACCTGGTCCAACCGGACTACCACCATATGTTTGAAAAGATCAGGAGCACCCTTCAGGGCGGCAAAACGTTCAGGGGACAGTCTCTCGATTATCGTAAGGATGGAACCTCCATGGACGTAGAGATCCGCGTTTCGCCCATTACCTATTACGGGGAGCCTCACGCCCTTGTGGTGGCCAGGGATATCACAAGCACAAAGGCCACGGAAAGGCAGGTCCGGGAATCGAGGGACCATCTCAGAGCTCTTTACAGGGCCTCGCCGGACATGATCTTCCTGCACGGCGAGGACGGCAGGGTCATTGATGTCAACAAAAATGTCCTGAAGGAATACGGGGCAAAAAGTGTGAAGGAGTTCAAGCAATTGGATCCCGGTGGGTTGATGGGCGAGGGCTGCCCGCCGGAGATGGCGTTCGGCCGTCTGACAAAAGCCTTTCAGGGCGAGCCTCAGCGCTTTTCATGGAATGCCAGACGGCTGGACGGAAGTGAATTTCCGGTGGAGGTGAGGCTCCGCAGGGTGAAACTGCCTGCGAAGGGAGGCGGGGCAAGCCCCTGCGTTATAGCTGTCGTGCGGAATATTTCCGACCTTCAGGAGGCCGAAAGGTCGCTGAACGAGGCATACGAAAAACTGGAGATGAAGAACGTGGATATGGAGTCATTCCTCTATTCCGCCGGTCACGACCTGAGAACGCCCCTGGTCAGCATAAAGGGATACCTTGAGCTTCTCGTACGTTCGGCAGGTGTAAAGCTGAGCGACGATGAAAAACAGATGTGCGCCAGGATCAACGGCAACATTGACCGTCTCGATGAACTTTTGAAGGATCTTCTTCAGCTTTCCCATATTGGAGTTCTGGATGGAAAACCGCAGAGGCTGCGGATAAGTTCCATTGTAGAAAGGGTGCTTGAATCTGAAAAGAAAAGCGCCTGGCTCCTTCCTGCGAAGGTTGATATTCAGAAAGATATTCCGGACATCTTCCTCCACGAGATCCGCGCCTACCAGCTTTTCAGGAACCTGATCTCAAACAGCCTGAAATTCCAGAAGGAAAAACGTCCCCTCAGGATTTCCATCGGATGCTCCCCGGAAACCGACAGTATGATTCCGAAAGGGCATAGCGTATTCTATTTTCAGGACAATGGAATCGGTATAGCCCAGGAATACCACGAGATGATATTCGATCTTTTTACGAGGCCGAAGGAAAGCCCTGTTAAGGGAACAGGCGTCGGCCTGGCCATCGTCAAGCGGGTTGTGGAGGCTGAAGGCGGCAATCTCCGGATTGAGTCGAAACCCGGAAAGGGAACCGTCTTCTACTTTTCCCTGCCGGTGGTGACCGATTGATATGGTAAAAAGGTTTGTTGGTGACTTCGCAAAAAGTCATGTAAGGAAAGTGCACCGTATTTACCGGCGAGGGGATCAGAAAGCTCCTGGGCGTTCCGGAGGGCAACACCCTCATCTCCGGTGCGCTGGCCATGGACTACTTTGCCGATCCTGAAAGATATTAACCGGGAGCGAAAAAGCATGGGAAACAACGATCTCCCCCTCTTTAACTTCGCCGAAAGCTACAACAATGCGGATCAGTTCTACCTGTCCCGTTTCCTTTGCCCCGATCCCTTCGGGGTGTTCGTAGCGCCTTCCGGTTACACAACGATCTGGGTTTCGGACATGGAAACAGGCCGGGCCGAAAAGGAAGCCGTGGTCGATGCCACCCTTCCTTTTTCCATGTACAGGAAAAAAGGCACGTCACCGGCACAGGCCATGGCCAGGTTTCTCAAGGAACATGGCGAGGGAAAGATCCGGGTTCCGCCGGGCTTTCCCCTGGGGCTTGCCAGGGAGCTTGAGGCAGAGGGGATGTGCCTTGAGGTGGACGGAGAGGACATCAGCTTGCGCCGGAGGGCCAAAACGGAGGCTGAGATTGAGGCCATCGGATCGGTCCAGAGGCAGACCGCAAAGGCCATGGAATACATCCGGTCCATCCTGGCAGGCTGCCCGGTTTCGGGAGGTATCCTGGAGCATGAGGGAAGGGACCTGACGGTCGAGCGCCTGCGATCCCTTGTGGATATTTTTCTCATCGAAAGGGGGCTGGAGTCCGCCGGCTCGATCATCGCGCCGGGCCGGGGGGGCGCCGATCCGCACTGGGGCGGATCCGGAACCATCCACACCGGTGTCCCGATTGTGGTTGATCTGTTCCCAAGAGACACCGTCACTCGCTACCACGCCGACATGAGCAGGACCTTCGTGGTCGGCCGGGCCTCCAATACGGTTCGCCGGATGCACAGCGCTGTGGAGGAGGCGCAGGACGCCGCATTTGAACGGCTGAGGCCAGGGGGCAAACTCTCGGAGGTCCACGGCGCCGTATGCGAGGTTTTTCGGCGGCGCGGCTTTGGCGTGCCTGAGCCGGGCAAGCCGCTTGTGCGGCGCGGGTTTCTCCATGGTACCGGACACGGGCTCGGGCTCGACGTACACGAAACGCCCTCGGTATCCACCGGGGCGGACCGTTTTTCCCCCGGCGATGTGGTGACCATCGAACCCGGGCTTTACGATCGAAGGGTCGGAGGCGTCCGTATCGAGGATGTGATTGCTCTGACACCCGGCGGCGCGGTGATCAACCTTACCCGGTTCGACCGGCGGCTGGAAATCGTGTAGGAAATCCGGATATTGATAGGCCCGATTCCCGTATCCCTCGTCCGGTGCCTGAACTACGACCCGGATGGTGTCAGGCAATCCCTCAGGGAAGCCCTTGATCCACTTGGGGGGATGGGGGCTCTGATCTCTCCCGGGCATAAGGTGCTCCTCAAACCCAACCTCCTCCAGGGGAAACCCCCGGAAAAAGCTGTCACAACCCATCCCGAAGTGATCCGTGCCGCATCCCTGGAGATCATGGAAGCCGGGGGAACCGTTTTCATCGGGGACAGCCCTGGATCGGGGTCGCTGTCGTCGGTATTGTCAAAAAGCGGAATCGCCGGGGTCGTTGAGGATCTTGGCCTGAAAGTCGTGCCGTTCAGGACGCCGGTGCCGGTATCCGTGCCCGTAGGCGGCGTATATCATTCCATCGAACTTGCCGGGGAGGCCTTCGAATTTGATCTGATTGTCAATCTCCCAAAGCTGAAGACCCACGCCCAGATGGTTCTCACCCTGGCGGTGAAGAACCTCTTCGGGACAGTCGTAGGCGCGGCCAAGCCGTCCTGGCACCTTAAGGCCGGGGACAGTGACCATATGGCCGAGCTGCTGCTCGATATCTACCGGACCGTCGCTCCCGGGTTGAACATCCTTGACGGTGTGCTGGGAATGGAGGGCAATGGACCAGGTTCCGGCGCCCCAAGGGAGGTTGGATTGCTTGCGGCTTCACCCTCGGCCCTGGCCCTGGACCTTGTCGTGTCCTCTCTCCTTGGGGTTGACGCGAAGGAGAATCCGGTGCTTCGCCGGTCCATGGAAAGAGGCCTGCCCGGATCCATGCCGGAGCAGGTCAAGGTGTTCGGGTTGTCCCCTGAGGATGCATCGGTGGATGATTTTATCCTTCCGGCCTCCTACACCAGGGTGGATTTTTCGCTGCCCGATTTTATCTCCGGCCCGCTGAAGCGATCCGCCTCCTCCTACCCATTTCTGGACCCGTCAATCTGCACAACCTGCGGTATCTGTGAGGGGGTCTGTCCGGTAAGCGCCATCTCCCTTTTTGACGATGGTGGAGGGGATGTGGACAAAAGCATCTGTATCAACTGTTTCTGCTGCCAGGAGATGTGTCCTGAGGGAGCGATCCGGCCGGTTGCGGGTTCGCTTCTGAAAATCCTTAAACGGCTGGGAGTGGCATAGGGGACCGTGCGACCCAGCTGACTCGCTTACCCGCCGATATGGCTCATGGTCCTGGCGCAAACGGATGGAATTGAGTCCGAGGTGATCCCATGACCATGGGGTTTTTTCCGGATCGCATCCCGTATGGTCTTAAGGATTTCTCCATCTGTGGCCGAACCGCGAAGAAGAGGGACAATATCCGTTTCATGGTCGGAAAAAAGGCATGTGCGCAATTTGCCGTCGGCGGTCAGGCGCAGGCGGTTGCAGACTGCGCAGAAGTGGGAGGAAACAGGGCTGATGAACCCGACAGTCCCCCGGTGGCCGGCTATCCGGAATCTCGTGGCCGGTCCCGACCCCTTTCCCCTGTCCAGCGGTTCCAGCCCGCTGAAGGACCGGCGCAGCCTCGACGCTATTTCAGCGGTCGTGATGACTTTGTCGCGATCCCAGAAACCGTTGGGGCCCATGGGCATGAACTCGATGAACCTTACCTCCCAGTCCCTGTCCAGGGTCAGGCCGGCAAAATCCTCCAGTTCGTCATCATTAAAACCCTTCATGAGCACCACGTTGACCTTAACCGGGCGCAGCCCTGCCCGGTGGGCCGCCTCAAGGCCGTCCATAACAGCAGTAAGATTGTCAGACGGCCCTGACGCTTGAGGGTCGGTTATCCATCTGAACTTTTCCGGTTTCAATGTGTCCAGGCTGACGTTGACCCTGGACAACCCCGCATTCCTGAGGGGCTCGGCATTTTCTTTCAGGAGAATACCGTTTGTAGTAAGGCTGAGATCCTCGATACCGGGGATCGATGCAAGGGATGAGACCAGGTGAGACAGGCCCTTTCTCACCAGCGGTTCCCCCCCGGTCAGCCTGAGGCTGTTCACCCCGTAAGGTGCCAGGATCCTGGCTGTCCGCACGATCTCCTCGTAGGTGAGAACCTGGCTGTGAAGCAGACAGACGAAATCTGACGATGGTATGCAATAGCGGCACCGGAGGTTGCAGCGATCCGTCACCGATATCCTCAGATAACGGATCCGGCGATTGTCATTGTCGAAAAGACCGCTTGCCGGCATTTTCGCCTTCTCCTGAAAGAAGATAATTTGCTGCCACCGTGATGGCTTAGCGCTTTACAGCATCACGATCCGGCTCTTCAGTATAAGAATCTCAAAGGCGATGGATGCCTTCCTCATTATGCGTGCGAGATACTCAATCTCATTGTCGTTTAACCTGTGTTGCCATGAAAAGCCGATTATTGCTGCGACGGGATGTTTTTTCAGCACCAGCGGACAGACGACAACCTCGGGTGGAATGTCGGCGGATATTTCCTCCAGCCATGGGTTGGACGCAAAAATGACAGCTCCGGTTCCCTTTTCGATTTCCCGGGATTGGCGAACAGAATCGATGATCCCCGCCTGATCAAGCGCCAGTTTCCAACTGCCGAAATCGTATGGCGGGGGGATTTTGCCGCCCGCCATCCAACCCATGGCAGTGTCTCCCTTCAGCAGCAGGATGAAAACATTGTCCATTACCCGGAGACCTGCCTGAATAACGGCCTGCGCGACGTCATCCCTGTTGCCTACCGACCAGAACATCCGGTTAAAGTCGGATACGTCCAGGGGATCGGCAGGCTCGATCTCAGCTTTAATGGATTCATGCTCTTCCAGCGGGATGATGTCCTGTTCTTCGAGAGTGTGTACAGGTTCGGGCTCCGGGGGCTTTTCCGCCTGGGCCGGGGTTGCTCCCGTGGAGATGAAGCGCGCCGCCCTCCTGATCCCGAGATATCGTTCCAATTCCCGGGTGATGCGCAGCTCCGTGGCGATGATGGGGTCTATGACCTTGTTGGTGCGGAACGAAACCTCGTCGATGACATCGAGACGGGTCGGGTTGGTCATGGCAAGGGTCACACGATTCTTTGTTGCACGAATGGGGATGACAAGGAACTTTTCCAGGAGGTCTCTGGGGATGGACTCCAGGACGTATCCCGGGATATTTTCGAAATGTCTGCTTTCGGCGTAGGGCACTCTATGCTGGCCCGACAGCACCTTCAGGAGGGCCTCCTCAGGAACGGCCCCCATCTCAATGAGATTGGTTCCAAGACGGCCGCCGAAAATGACCTGGCGCTGGAGCGCCTCACCGAGCAGCTTTTTTGTGATCAGGCCGCTTTCAATCAGCAGGGTGCCCAGGTTCTTCTTCATCCACCAGGTCTCCTTTGCTGTCCGTTAACGGTTTTTTCCCGAAGACACGCGCCACAATTACGCTGATCTCAAACAGGACGATCAGAGGGCCCGCCATCAACAGCTGAGTAAAAACATCGGGAGGAGTCAATGCCGCGGCGGCGATAAAAGCGATCACAATAAAATAGCGCCGGTTTTTCGTCAGCGTTCGGTGGGTAATGAGCCCGATCCTGGCAAGAAAAAACGTAATGACCGGGAGTTCAAAAATCAGCCCGAAAGCCAGGAGAAGCTTGGAGACGAAAGCAAGGGCCGACGACAGGGTTGGCCGTGCGGTGGCGCCGCCGATCGAGTACCCGAGCAGAAATTTGAAGGCGTAGGGGAAAACAAAGAAGTATCCGAATGAGGCCCCCGCCAGGAAGCACAGCGTGGAAAAGATGACGAAGGGGATAACCATCCTTTTTTCTTTTCTGTACAGGCCGGGAGAGACGAACATCCAGAACTGGTAGAAAATAATGGGTAAGACAAGAAACACCCCCGCCAGGATCGCAACCTTTATGGAGGTGAAGAAAGCCTCGGTGGGGTTGATGTACTGGAGGGTTTCCCCGTGCTCACGAAGGGTGGAAATCAGATCCCGGTTGAGAATATCGAAAATCCTGTCGCTGAAGGCATAGGCCACGAGGAATCCAGCGATCACAGCTATGAAGGAGATAATCAACCGCCGCCGCAGTTCCTCGAGATGCGCGGTAAAGGGGATCTTCTGATCAGGCATCCTTGCCTTCGTCATCGAAGTCCCCGCCTTCGATCTCATCAAGGGGAGATGAAGGGTCCTTATTCTCAGGCGGCGCCTCGGGAGCAGTGGAGGCAGCGGCCTGGCCATCGCTTTTTCCGTCCCCCTCATCCTTCGGTATCAGGTCGGGATATTTCTTGACGAGGTCCTTGTGTTTCTCAACTTCGAGATCCTGCCGCACGGTTTCCTGAAGGTCGTCAGCCGCTTTTTTGAACTCCGCAAGACCCTTGCCCAGGGTTTTGGCCAGTTCGGGAAGACGTTTCGGGCCGATGACGATCAAGGCGACCACCAGTATGATGAGTATTTCCTGCATTCCCATACCGAGCATCGTCTGTCCCTGACCTTTCCTCTCCGATAACGATTTCAGAGCGTGTTGCCACCGAGCGGCCGTTTTCCTGTGCAGAGGCCCCATAATCTCCGCCAGGCTAACCTGCTTGGATTAAAAAGGATTTATATGTTATTTAAAATACACTGTCAACGAACCTGCCGGCGGAGGCGCTGCGGATATGAATCAGCTCCAGTTGGAGATCAGGGAACTTGTCCGGAAGCGGCGGGCTGTTTTCCTGGCGCATAATTATCAGAGGGACGAGATCCAGGAAATCGCCGATCACACCGGGGATTCACTGGGCCTTTCCCAGATCGCGGCCTCTTCGGATGCTGAGGTAATCGTTTTTTGCGGTGTCCACTTCATGGCGGAATCAGCGGCTATTCTCGCTCCGAAACGCACCGTTCTGCTTCCCAGGAAGGACGCCGGCTGTCCCATGGCCGACATGATCAGCCCGGAAGGTGTAGAGAAGATGAGGCTGCGTTACCCCGGTGGCACTGTCGTCGCGTATGTCAATACCTCGGCGGCCGTAAAGGCCCATAGCGATATCTGCTGTACATCGGCCAATGCCGTGAAGGTTGTACTGTCCCTTCCCGAATCCGAAGGCCCCGTTATCATGATTCCCGATCAGAATCTGGCTCGCTACGTTGCCTCCCAGGTTGACCGGAAAGTTGTCTGGTGGGATGGTTTTTGCCCTGTTCACCATCGATACAGGGCCGAGGATGTTCTCAAGGTCAAGCGGCTTTACCCGAAAGCGGTGTTTGTCGCCCACCCCGAATGCAGGCCTGAGGTGCTCGAATTGGCGGACCACATAACCAGCACCTCGGGTATGTATCTGTTCGCGAGGGAGACAGGGGCCAATGAGGTAATCATCGGCACGGAGAATGGAGTGCTTTACAGGATGCGCAGTGAGAATCCCGGCAAGACCTTTATCCCTCTTTCCGATGAGATGATCTGCCCTAATATGAAGCTGACGACGTTGGAGGATGTCCGGGACGCGCTGATGAACATGGCCCCTGTAGTTACGGTGCCGGAGGATATCAGGAACAGGGCTGTCCGTGCCCTGGACAGGATGCTGGCCGTGCCACGGGACTAGTCTGCCTCGTACCTCCCGCTTTTCCCTCCGTCCTTGAATACCAGGCGGATGTCTGTGATCCGGATGCCCCTCTCCATCGATTTGAGCATATCATAAATAGCGAGAGCGGATATGGATACAGCGGTCAGCGCCTCCATCTCCACGCCTGTTTTACCGTGGGTCGATGCCGTAGCTTCTATGCGAATGCCGGGCAGCGTCCCGTCGGGGGTCAGGTCCAGATACAGATAATCGAGCCCGACAGGGTGGGTCAGAGGGATGAGGTCGGAGGTCCTTTTTCCCCCCGTGATCCCTGCGATTCGCGCTACGGCCAGCACGTCTCCCTTTGGGATATTGCCGCCGACGACGGCCTGCAGGGTGCCGGGGGAAAGACGCACTTCAGCACGGGCCACGGCGGTTCGGCGAGTCGGTTTTTTTTCACCGACATCCACCATGCGGGCCTGCCCCAGTTCGTCCAGGTGGGTGAGGGGACCGCTCAAATGGGCGCATTGATGACTTCGATGAAAGCCATCAATCCTCGTCGAGGAACCGGGTGATAATTCCGCTATCTTTGTCGGAGAGGCCGATGAAGGATATTCCAAGGCCAACGTTGCCGTTGTCAAGTTCCCGCTGGTGAATGATTTTCCCCCTGGCCTTGATGACGTCGTCACGAACTCCCAGGGTTATCTCCACCTCTTCACTGGTAGATGGCAGCAGGGCCGGTATTTCGAGGAGAATGCCGCCCGCGGAGAGGTCCAGCGTCCTGCCGGCTGTCTCCAGGTCAGTTCGCCCTTCGATGTCCTTGTGGGAGAAGGAAACCAGATTCAGCGATTCGAGACGTTTGAGGCGGTCGACATATTTTCTTTTGCCCAAATTTTCTGCCCTCACTTGGTTCTGCATCGGCAGCCGGCACAAATTGCGAGAGTAAAATCTTGCGCAACCAATCTGGACCGTTACCATGTTTTCCTATATTTTGCAAGAAGTTTGCCCGTTTCCTTTGACTTTCCAAGGGGTATTATTTATAGTCAACGGGGTTTTTTACCAGGCCCCTGAACAGATGATATAACCTTCCTTGAAGTCGATGGCAGGAGGCCATGAAAGAACAGTCCCTAGAGCAGCCCTTAATGAAAGAGGGATACAGGGAATGCCATCTCTGTGCTGTGGAGAACAAGATGCGCGCCCGCAGATGTTTCTACTGCACGGGAAATCTGGGCCTGCGCGACAGGATATGCCTTGAAATCAAACAGCGCAGCCGAAGGAAAAGAGCCCCCTACCTTTCAGCTGTTGTTCCAGGCGCCGGTCACTGGTATACCGGCAGACGGTATGTCGGCACATTCTTTATGGCCATGGCGCCATTGGCAATTGGCCTGGCTGTTGCCACCTATACCCCATGGAACTGGGGCCTGGCTGTATTATCCCTTGGAATCTTCATGGTATGGGTCCTTGCCCTGGTCGATTCCAGGAGGGGCGCCCACCATTTTCAGGCGCCATGCCAGGTGGCCTGTCCGGGGAAGGTGCCATGCTCCCACTACGTTCACCTCGCTGTGGAGGGAAAATACAGGGAATCCCTGGAACTGGTGGAAGCGGTTTGCCCTTTTCCAGGCACCATAGGCAGGATTTGCCACCATCCATGTGAAACAGACTGCAACCGCGGCAAGGATGGAGAACCTGTGGCCATCTGTGCGTTGAAGCGTTTTGTGGATGATAATACCGGAGGGACCAATAATTTCTACAGACGGGAAATCGAGGCTGCTCCGGTCTCCCTAGGCCACAAAATCGCCGTAATCGGCGCCGGCCCATCCGGTCTGACCGCGGCGCTGTTCCTCCGCATACTCGGGTTCCGTGTTTCCGTTTTCGATGCCGGGGAGTCTGGGGGCGGAACACCCGCAAGCTTTGTGCCGGGCTATCGCCTGCCTCCGGAGGTCTACCGTTCGGAAGTAGAGCGAATACTCGATCTTGATCTTGATCCAAACTTCGGAAAGGCGATGGGCAGGGACTTTTCCCTGAAGGATCTGCAGGAACAGGGTTTTTCGGGCGTCTACCTCGCCATCGGCGCCATGAGAACCATCGGCCTCCCGCACACCGGCGAGGAAAAGGAAGGGTTCCTCGATGGAAGGGCGTTTTTAAAGCGCATCGTCCGAGGCGATGCGGTTGAGCTTCCTGGAGAAGTTCTCGTTATTGGTGGGGGCAATGTGGCCATGGATGTTGCCAGATCCGCTGTTCGGTGCGGAGCGGGCAAGGTCCGGATTATCTGCCTGGAGAAAAAACCCGTTCCCAGGGAAAAACAGTTCCACTACTTCAAGAATGAGTGGCGGGAGATTAGGGCGAAAGAAACCGGAGAGGTCATGCCGGCATGGCCGTGGGAGATAGATGACGCCCTTGAGGAGAAGATTGAGATAATCGGCGGCGGGTCGACGAGTTCATTCGACTTTGAAGGTGGCCGGGTGGCTAGAGCCATATGCCGGGAGATTGAGCGAATTGATACGGATGACAAAGGAAGGCTCCTTCCGGTCCTGAAGGAGGGGCCTGGGTTTACACTGAAGGCTGATTGGGTAATTACTGCGGTGGGCTCGACCCCCGACTACTCGGCAACCGGGGGCCGGCCCGCAATGAAGTTTCTATCGGATACGATCCCCATTGCCCTGCTTCGTAAGCCTGAGGGCTGTACCGTTCCGGTACTCGCCGGCGGCGACTATGTCAGGGGTCCATCCTCGATAATCGAAGGGATTACGGCGGGGAGAGAGGCGGCCATGTATCTCTACCGGAGGCTCATGGGTGAACCTGAGATCAGCATCCGTTATCGAAACAGAAGAATCATGCGCCCATGGTCCAACTACCCGGACAGCCTGGACAAAAGGCAAAGACGGCGACAGCTGCTGAACAAGGAAGCACGGGAGACAAAATCATTTGACGAGGTCTATGGTGGATTCACAGAGATGAGCGCGAGGGAGGAAGCCGACCGCTGCATGAGGTGCGATTGGCCCCTTGTGCGGGAATCGAAGGTCAAGAAGTTCCTTGGTGCCCGTGGTAAGGATTAAGGTGATAATTCCTTTAACGCGGAGTGCCGCAGAGGAAACCCTGTGATAGGCGCTCTTTGCGGTCCTCTGCGATAAAGATTGAGGTGTTCCTCACGCGAGTTATATTTCTATCTAGAAGAGGTCATCATCCAGGTTTTCCGAAGAGATGACCTCATAGCAGTCCTGGCCCCGCCGGGCGTCAGCCGGGAGCCCGGTTACCTTCACTAAAAGCAGCTTTCTGGCGTACCTGACCTCAATACGGTTTCCCACAAAGACAGCTTTTCCAGGCATTGCCTGTCGGCCGTCAACCTTGATGTGGTCGTTTTTGCAGAGGATGGCCGCAAGGGGCCTTCTTTTAACCAGGTGGGATCGTTTAAGGTACAGGTCAAGCCGCAGGCGTTCAGGAGGTGAATCGCCTCGGCTCACAGTTGTTTATCATCCGGAAAGATCTCGACGTAATATTTTTCCCTGAGTTCGCCAAGCCATTTCTTTAGTTCAGGCTCCCTCCTGCCTTTTTTCCACTTTTCGACAAGATCTTTGCGTACGTCATCAAAGGCAGGCGGTTGAACGGTTTCTCTTTTGATAAGCTGAACCAGGTGAAAACCTGCTGCTGTCCGGACCGGGCCGGCAATTTCTCCGGGGGCCATCTGGCTTATAACCTTCTCCAACTCCGGCAGAAGTTCACCTTCGCTGAAGGTCCCCAGATATCCTCCCTTGGCGGCTGTCACGGCATCCTCGGAAAACTCCACGGCGGCCTCCTCAAACGGTTTTCCGTTCCTTATCCGGGCCAACAGTTTAACGGCTTTTTCCCTGGCGTTTTTTATCTCCAGATCCGAGGCGTTCTTCTTCACAGAAAAAAGGATGTGGCGAACCGTGACGGAGCTGGTCTCATGGTATTTTTTCCGATACATCTCCCTGATATCCGCTTCGTCAACTTTGAGCCGCCTGCTCACTGCCAGTGACATCGCTCTGGATGCGGTAACCTCGTCCCGGACCCTCTCCATGAAGGTGGTCCTGGTCGTTCCCTCCCTTGACAGGGCTATTGCAAACTGATCCTCGGTAAGGCTATTGTTTTTTCGTATGGAGGTTATGATATTTTTCAGTTCATTGTCATTTATTCTGACCCCGTTATCGGCGGCCCAGGCCAGGATGAGGCGTTGTTTTACCAAAGCCTGCAACGCCTTGGGGAAAGGCAGATCCTGGTTTTCCTTCTGAAAATACCGGACATCACGGCTGGTTATGGCCCGTTGCCCCACCCTGGCGACAACCCTGTCGCCCGCATTAGCGGGGAGAGAAAACAGGAGGAGAATGGCGGCGCCGGCGAGAAGGCTTTTTCTGAACATTACTGCGGCCCCTGCTGAAGGTTGTCAGGATAGATCGTTATCTTGGCCCCCTTTTTCAGCGCGTCCATCCAATCGTGAAAAAATGATTCCTGCCTTGACTGAAAGATGTTTTTCCTGATCTCCCCAGTCGCGTCCTTGAGGGACCGAGTGTGGGGCGGGATTCGATCTTCCACCTGGAAGACATGAAAACCGTACGGGGAGTGGACCACCCGGCTGATGGTGCCGACCCGATAACGAAAAACTACCTTGTCAAATTCCTCGGGCATCTGTCCCCTCGCGAAAACGCCAAGCTCACCACCCTGTTTGGCGTCGGGGCTCAGGGAAAACTGTTCGGCAATTTTCGCGAAATTTCCCCCGCGAAGCAGCCTCGATCTAAGGGATTTAGCCTCTGCTTCCGTGGCTACAACGATCTGCCGCGCTTTTACCATGAGAGGGACTTTGAAATCTTTTTTATGGCTGTCGTAGTATGCCTTTACATCATCGTCACTGACGTGGATGACGCTGTCCACTTCCTTTTCTATGACCTTGTCGATAAGCAGTTTTTCCCGCCGGTCCGACTTCCATTCATCAAGTTTCATGCCTATCTGAACCAGGGCTGCGTCGAGGGTGTCCTTCGGATAATCCTCCTTGAGAAGGTTGATCTCCCTGTTGAGCTCATCGTCGGTCACGGTCAGATTCCGCATGCGGGCTTCCTGCAGCAGCAGCTCGGTTTCAATGAGTTTATTAAGAAAACTCATTTTGAGTTCTTTCGCGGCGGCGGTGTTTTCCTTCCACGGCAGATGAAGGCGGGTGGCGAACTTGGTGAATTTTGTCTGAAAGGTTTTGACGGTTATGACCTGTCCATTGACCGAGGCGACCGGTTTTTCGGCGGGTGTGGCTGGAATCGGCGGCTCCGGACGGTTTTCCCGTAGAAAAAAGATGCCGGCGGTCAAAGCCGCGAGCAGGAAAATCGAAAGGATTACAAAGGTTTTTCTATTCATAGGGCTGGTTATTAGCAGATCACAATAAGGACCGCAAGGTTTCCTTAAGATACCCCAGGCGGTCTCCGGAGTTTTGCATGGCGGAGATATCGAGCCTGAGTGTGGTCGGGGGCAGGAAGGCAAGACGGCTGTCGGTCGAAAGGAGGCCAAGAAGTGCGTCCGGAGATATTTTGGCCTGGGGGTGAAAGGCAACGAGGTAAAATGACCCTGCCACATCTATGTGTTCCACCCTGAGCCCTCGGGCAAGAATGAGGACCTCCATCCGGGAGAACAGGCCGAGAACCTCAGTCGGAAACCTCCCGAAACGGTCCACGGCCTCGTCCCGCAGCTCTTTCAGCTCAGCCGGTGTCCTTGCACTTGCCAATCTTTTGTAAAGGGTGAGGCGTTCTCCAACGTCCGGAAGATATTCCTCCGTGAGCAGGGCAGGCATATCCAGGTGGATAACGGGCTCCACTGGCTCTTCCGTAACCTGACCGGTTGATTCCCTGACGGCCTGTTCCAGGAGCTGGGAATACAGGTCGAGGCCAACCGCGCCGATGTGCCCGGACTGTTCCTGCCCGAGAAGGTTGCCCGACCCGCGTATCTCCAGGTCGTAAGATGCGAGCTTGAAGCCGGAACCAAGGTCGGTCAGATCCCTGAGGCTGGCGAGGCGTTTTTTTGCTTTGGGCGTCAGGGACGATTGGGGAGGAATTAAAAGGTACGCGTATGCCAGGGCCGCAGAGCGTCCGACCCTCCCACGGAGTTGGTAAAGTTGGGCCAGGCCGAAACGATCGGCCCGGTTGATGATGAGCGTGTTGGCATTGGTAATGTCGAGCCCTGACTCGATAATGGCGGTGGTTACCAGAACATCCAACTCCCCTTTGAGGAAGCCGACCATGACCCCTTCAAGCTCGCTTTCCCCCATCTGGCCGTGGGCCATTCCCAACCGGGCATCGGGAACGAGCCGCTGGACCATATCCCTGAATGCCCCGATGCTTGCGACCCTGTTGTGAACGATATATACCTGTCCTCCCCTTGCCAACTCCCTGACTATCGCGTCCCGGATCAGGCCCTCGTCGAAATATCGTATTTCGGTATGGATCGCCTTTCGGTCGGCCGGAGGGGTATGGATAAGGGAAAGGCTGCGGAGGCCGGAAAACGCCTGAAAGAGCGTTCGGGGAATGGGAGTGGCGGAAAGGGTCAGGACATCCACTGTCTCCCGCATCCTTTTCAGCGTTTCCTTGTGTTTAACCCCGAAACGATGCTCCTCGTCGATAATCAACAGCCCCAGGTTGCGGAATTTTACATCAGCGGACAAGATTCGGTGTGTTCCGATGACAATGTCCACGACACCCTTTTCAAGGTCACCGAGAGTGCGCTTCCGGTCCCTGGGAGACACAAAGCGGCTCAGAAGGCCGACCGTAACCGGAAACGGCCCAAGACGCTGGATAAAGTTCCCATAGTGCTGTTGGGCCAGGACTGTCGTCGGCACGAGAACCGCCACCTGTTTGCCGCCGAGGACGGAGAGGAATGCCGCTCTCAGTGCGACCTCCGTTTTTCCGTATCCAACATCCCCGCACACGAGGCGGTCCATGGGATGGGGCTGCATCATGTCGAAAATGACCTCGTTGATGCATCTCTCCTGATCAGGTGTCTCCGACCAGGGAAAGGAGGCCTCGAACTCCCTGAAGATGGCGTCGGGTTCGGGAGAGGATATGCCCGGCGCGGTCTCCCGTCTTGCCGCTATTGCCAGCAACTCGTCGGCCATTAATTTCAACGACCGGCGGACCCGGTTCTTTGCCCGGACCCAGCCGGCGCCTCCGAGTTTGCTGAGTGAGGGCGGTCTGTCGGATGAACTCCTGAATCGCTGAACCCGGTTCATATCCTCAACGGGCACGTAAAGGGAATCACCCCCTGCGTAGGACAGATGGAGGTAATCGTCGCTGGATTTAGCAATCTCCATCTGTTTGAGTCCCAGATATCTACCAATCCCATGCTCGATGTGGACAACAAAGTCACCCGGCGCGAGTGAGCCTATGGGGAGATCCCACTCCGGGAGAAACGGCCGCCTGGATTTATGCCTTTTAACACGTCCGAACAGGTCAGAGTCGCTGATGAAACCGATTTTCCGTCCCGGGATGGAAAACCCTCCAGACAGAGGAACGCTCACCACATTGATGCCCTCCCACTGTTTCATCCCGTCTGTCGTCGTCCGCCTGTTTATCTTGTGGCTGATGCCTGAAAAGAGCGCAAGGAGCCTGTCGGCGGCTCCGTTGGAGTGTGCGGAGATGACAATTCGATCATATTGCCCTTCCTCCAGAAATTCTCCCAATTCACGGAATCTTGCCGGCTGAGACAGGGCTGCACCGGGCGGCAGAAGGGACGGACATCCGTAGGAGTGGCTGTTTTCATGGTCGAAAGACCGAATCTGCAGAATGCTGTTGCGGCTGAGGTTTGCCATAATCGCTTTTGGGTCAGCGTAGGCCTCGTCGGGGGAAGGGGATTCTTTTGAAAGCCGGGCGCCGGCGGAGGCCATGAAACCTTCCATCCTGCGCAGGATCTGCTCGGGTTCCAGAAGGATAACAATGCATCCCGGAGAGAAATGATCCGCCGGGAGGCTTTGGACCCCGTAAATAATCGGAAGAAAATTGACGATGCCGGGAAAATCCAGACCCTGGTCCCAGGGGACCAATATCTTTTCCCGTTCCCTGGACGAAAGTCCCTGGGCGAGAAGAAAATCGCTGAGGCGCCTCCGGCCCCCGGAAAGGATCTCGGGAGTCCGCAGGATTTCCGTCACAGGGAGTACAACCGCGGTCTCTAACCGCTCCAGACTGCGCTGATTCTCAGTGTCAAATGTCCGAATGGACTGCACGGAGTTTCCCCAAAGCTCAATCCGCACTGGAAACAGGTGCCCGGGGGAGAAGATGTCCATTATGCCGCCCCGCACCGCCATCTCGCCCATCTGGGAGACCGAAGGCACCTTCGTATATCCCATGGTCGACAGGTTCTGCAGGGTCATCTCCCTGTCCATGTCCTCTCCTGTATTGATTCTCAGGGAAATGCGGGTCAGAAGGCCGGGAGGGATGGTGGGTTGGAGGAGAGCCGTACAGGGAATGATCACCGGCGCGGCGCCGGATCCCGCGGCGAGAAGGGCGCTGATTCGCAGGGAGGACCGCTCAATGTCGGGGAGCATCCTCTCGTACGGTAGCGCTTCCTCCGGCGAAAGCGCCCCGACGTTCTGCCCGGGCAGGAAGAATGAGAGATCCTCCCTGAGGGTGTCGGCGCTTTCCTCGTCCGGAGTAACGATGACGAGGCGGTTCGGATCAGGAAGGGAGGCAGCCAGACATGCGGCGGCCGGGAGGCCGAGGCCTGATATGGACGAAACCCCGTGCTGCTTAAGATCCTCCAGGATCTCTGTAACAGGAAACATCCTAGGAATCAGCGCTGCTGATACGATCGATGATATCCGATGTGGAAATCCCGGGGTGGAAAGGAAGGCTGTAAACCTTGCCCCCGTGAGATTCTACGAATTCACGCCCAACGATCTCTTTCACCGGCCAGTCCCCGCCCTTGACCAGTATGTGGGGAATCACCATATTGATCAGTTCAAGGGGGGTGGATTCAGAAAACGGAACCACCGCATCAACCCATTTCAGGGAGAGGAGAACCTCTGCTCTCTCGGCTTCGGTAAGGATGGGGCGGCCCGGTCCCTTGAGCTTTCGGACGGACCCGTCGGAGTTAATCCCGACTACCAGGATGTCGCCCAGGTCCCTGGCCTGTTTAAGGTATCTCGTGTGTCCCGGATGGAGCAGGTCAAAACAACCGTTCGTAAAAACAATCTTTTTCCCCTGTGCCCTCCAGACCGCCGCTGCCTCGGAGATGGTTTTCCCGGTGTAGAAGCCTGATTTTATCACATGAGTTCCTTGACCGCAGCCAGGAGAAGGGGAAGCATTATCTCGTGATGGCCAATGATTGAGTATCCTTTTCCGGATTCCGACGTGGGGCGCTGCACCACATTGACCCTGGGCCGATAGTGCTGAACAAAATCCATATTGACGGTTGTCAGGTTGGCAATGGGATTGCCCAGATTACGAGCGAGAGAAAAGGCCTTGAGAAAAATCTCGGGGATGATGACGGCGGATCCAAGGTTAATGAATACACCATCGTCCAGTGCGGCAACCTGCCGGGCGAAAAGGCGAAAATCCTTCAAGGTTCCGGCTCCGGTGGATGCTCCGTCGCATGACGGGTGCATATGGATTATGTCGGTGCCGATGGCCACATGAACCGTTGCCGGGATGGCACACCGATAGGCTGTCGCGAAGATGCTGGAATGTGCGTGGAGAAGCATGCCATCCTCTATGAATCGCCCCACGGCAAGACCGATCCCCTCATCGGCCTCGGCGCCGGCCCGAATAGCGCCGTTCAGGCCTACGGCGGTCTCCTCGGCCATCCCGAACAGCCCGGAACTTAGCGCCGCCCCGACATCCTCGGAGGTTTTCCCGAGAAGCGCCAGTTCATAGTCGTGGATAATCGCGGCGCCGTTGGTGGCGATTCCTGTAAGGATTCCCGTTTCCATGGCGTCTGAAATGATAGGCCCCATCCCGACTTTCAGGGGATGCGCACCCATGCCGAGGAGCACCCCCCTCTCTTCCCTTCGCGCGCGCACGATGGATCCGGCCACCTCCTGGAGATCCCTTGAGGCGAGTATTTTCGGCAACCCGTTTACGAAATCCGACAGATACGAGTTTCCTGGATAGGGGACGCCCAGCTCGCCGGAAGTCACCTTGCAGTCTCTTGTGAATACCGAATAGGTTTTCAGGCCGGAAAAGTCGAGATCCGCCAGCGGGGTCTTTTTATATGGGCCACCCATCTTTCAGGCTTCCTGCCCGGCGAAAAGCCGGATCTCGATGAGCTCGGCAATGATATGGAGGATAAGGTGGTGGACCTCCTGGACCCGGGGAGTGGATGTGTTGTTCACATCGAGGCAGATATCGCAAAGAGGGGCCATGCGGTCGCAGTCGGACCCGGTGAGGCCTACGGTCAGCATGGATCTGGTGTTGGCGGTTTCCAGAGCACGGAGGATGTTGGGGGATGAACCACTGGTGGATATGGCAATCAGTGCGTCGTTTTCCCCACCAAGGGCGGCCACCTGTTTGCTGAACACCTGCTCGAAGGAATAGTCGTTTGCAATGGATGTGAGGACGGAGGAATTTGTGGTTAGCGCCAGACAGGCCAGAGGCCGCCTTTCCATGAGAAAACGGCCGACGAGTTCGGCCGAGAAGTGCTGAGCATCCGCCGCGGAGCCCCCGTTCCCGGCCATGAGGATCTTTCCACCCGCGTTGAGAATCCTGGCCAGGCTGAGGGCGGCGTAATCTATCTTTCCGGCGGCCGATTCGCAATATTTCAGCTGGGCCTGAGCGCTCTCGCGGCCCCTTTGCCTGATCAGCTCCTCAAGCTTCTTCATTTCCGCTTTCCTTATAAATCCCTGGATTTGCGCGCCCCTGCACGGGCGCGTTATTGATTGCTCAGCTGAAAAGCGATCCCTTCCAGGTCAATGGCGAAATCAACGTTTTTTAGAACAATGCCTGGCGGGACCTTGAGGGTTGCGGGAGTAAAGTTCAGGATCCCTTTTATTCCGGAGTCAATGAGGTTGTGGGCGACCTTCAACGCCGTATCGGGATTGACCGCGATGAGTCCGATGTGAATATCGAGGTCCGAAATCACCTGGGACATCATTTCCATACTGAAAAGGGGGATGTCCTGGAAGGAGCCCATCTCCACCAGAATAGGGTCTTTTTCAAAGATAGCCGAGATTTTGAAGCCCCGTTTTTCCAGAGAGTCGGTTCCCAGGAGGGCGAATCCCAGGTTTCCCGCCCCCACCAGGGCGCACAGCCATGGGCGATCAATCCCGAGGGCCATTTTGATGTCCACCTGGAGGTTCTCCACGTAATAACCGACCCCTCTGACCCCGAATTCCCCGAAATAGGCAAAATCCTTTCTTATCTGTGCCGGATTGGTCCCGCATTTACGGGCAATGTCGGAGGATGAAACAATCTTGTTGCCCGATTTTTTGAGTTCCTCCAGACAACGATCGTACAGGGATAGTCGCCTGATGGTCGCATCAGGTATCTTGACTCTGCTTACTTTTTTAAACACCATCGTTCACCTGCCTCACAAGGGTTATGGTCTTTTCCAGATCCAGCACAGTCCTGTCCAGGACGGTTACGGCATAATCTGGATTGTGGACGGGCACGCTGGCCCGTATGAACAGAAAATTGTGTCGGCTCTTTTTCAGGATTTTCCGGGCGCTGTCGATAATCCCGGCGTTCGCTCGGGACACGGCGATAGCCTTCTCCGCCTCCTTGAGTTTCAGTTCGGCCAACACGATCTTTTTATGCAGCTGCTTTTTCCATTTCGCTACCAGCGTTCGGTAACCGTCACCGTGACACTCGTCACAGGCGGCGGAGACATCTTTCGCAGATCCGGCGCCTGCCGTCGGAGCGTTACCCGTGATGTCTTCGGAGGCGAGGTGACAGCCGTTGCAGCCAACCTGGCTTACGTACATTGGGGATGGCATCGGATCAATCCCGTCAGCCCCCAGGCCCCTGTAAAGGGATAAAATAGCCTTGTGCTTGTTCTCGTGGCAGGACGAACAGTCCAGTTGCGCCAGGTCGGATTCATTGGGGGTGGAGTGTTTTATGGGATCGTGGCAATCCTCACACCTGATGTTATGGTCGGTGACGTGTTTTCGGTGGAGTAACCCCTCCGGCTGAGACAGGTTGATCTTCATGCGCTTTTTATGACATCCAACACATCTATCCTCCGATACTTCCCCATTGCCCCTGATGATGGCCGGATGGCACATGGTGCACCGGACCCCTCTTGCCGTGTAATCGGTATGGTCGAAATTCTTGTCCATAGACCGGGTGCGTTCCGGGGTAGTGCCGTGGCAAAGCCGGCACCTGGCGGTGGCTTTGCTTTTATCCCTGTCCTTGAAGTGACATATGAAACAGGTGTTTTCATCAACAGTAACATGGTTTCCCATGACAATCTGGGAATGGCATGTGGCACAGCGGAGGATCTTGCCTCTTCGAAGCTGTCCAAGGTGGGGCCGGTGGTCGAAAAGGATGTCCTCGCGGAAGAAAACTTTTCCATCCAGGAGGCGTTTTGAATGACATCCCTCTTGCAGACAACCCGCATCGCTGATATCTGCCCTGATCCTTTCGCTGTAAGGGCGTGTCATATAGCCGGCGATCTGTTTGATGGCGCCCCAGTCGGGAGTTAACTGTCCGGCGGTGGTGGGCGGGTTGTGGCACTCAACGCACGCCACCTGGTTATGGGTGGACTTCTTCCAGTCATCGTAGTACGGGCGCATGATATGACAGGCGTTGCCGCAGAAAAGGGCGGACCGTGTAATCTCCAGGATGCTCCACGCACCAATAATAATGGCGATGAGAACGAGGAGCAGCACCTCGTAGAAACGAAGTCTTCGCATCCCCTTAAACATATTTTCCACCGGTCGCTTGAGGTCCAACGGCTTGCTCTCTAACGGGTTTACCTACCCTCTGGTCCCATTCCCACTTCACCAGAGCTTGTGAACAGCTTTCCCGATTGAGATTTTTAGCACACCTTGGCCTGATGTGTCAATGAATGATGGGAGTTTGCGGTTTCAGGCAGAAAAAAATCTACCGCCACCGGCGGATGTTGCCCTCCCGTGGGGTACAAATTCAGATATCAGCACACTCAGGCGTGCGCGATTCGATCGCGTCAATGAATCAGTGCAGTTCCTGAATAGCAGAGTAGATAATGAGTATAACCATGACCAGGCCGATTCCGTAAGCGGAGAATCCGACTATGCGCGCCCAGATGAGGGTTGTCCTGGTTGGCGGGGTGGCGCTGATGGATTTCAGCTCGCCATTTTCAACAAGCCTTTCGTACTCCATGGGCCTTTCGTGTTTCAGTTCTTCCTCCGTGACCCTGCCGGTGAAAATAACGAAGTCCAGAGGGAATTTCTCCGGCCGGAGGTGGGTATTGAAGAAATGGATAGTAAAGATAAAACCGGCCGCCAGGAGGGCCTCGTCGGAGTGGAGAATAATGGCGACGTTAAAAACCCATCCGGGCATGAACCTGGAGAAAAATACCGGGAACCAGAGTAAAAGTCCGGAGATCCCGATAATTCCCACCCCCCAGAAAACCGCCATGTAATCGAATTTCTCCCAGTAGGTAAATCGGTCAAATCTGGGCCGCTCCCCCAACCCCAGGAACCATCGGAAATGGGCTATAATATCCTCCAGATCCTTTATCCAGGGCATCATTGAATTGGGGCCGAACAACCACTTGAAAAACGGTTCTTTCCTTACCTTGACGATGTAGTGCAGGGCGAATACTAGATGCAGAAAAAAGTACAGAAATGTGATTAACGCGAAAAAGCGGTGAAAATAGGCGGCGGTCTGAATTCCCCCGAGAAGACTTGCCCATCCCTTTGCCCAGGCGGACTCGTTGAATTTCAAGGGCATTCCGGTGAGAACGAGCCCGAGAAAACTGATGATTACGAGGGCGTGGAGGAATCGGTGATAGTAGGTGAAACGAAGATACCACCTGTCCTCCGGCCCTGCCTGGTCAACATGCATTGAATCGTTCATTTTGCAACCCTCCCAGGGCGATTCCCGCGCTTAATTCCGCTTTTTTCGCTCATTCTGATAGGATCTCAGGAACCAGAGAACGGTGTGGATCCCGAAGAAGATAAACACCCCTGAAAGCAGGATCACCATGGCGAGATAGACGGAGTAGAGGCCGGGATCTTTCTTCGCGTTGTGGTAATCGGCGTGGGGCATGTAAAGGACGAAGTTTGCGTTGGCCCCCTCATGGCATTTTCCGCATGTTGTTACGAGGTTGTCGGGGTTGACCATGGAGGCCGGATCCTCCTTGGGCAGGATATTGTGCGCCCCGTGGCAATCAGGGCATTGGGCAGCAGCGGCGTAGTCCAACCCGGTGACTTGGCCATGGTACGTGTTTTTGAAGGTGGCATCAGCATCAGGGTGGCATCGGGAGCAGCGTTTCGTTACGGTGACCGTGAATTCCTTGGCCATTGCCCTGTCTATCCGGTGACTCTCATGGCAGGAGATGCATGTAGGCGCATCCTTCGATCCGGACGCGTACAGTGTCCCGTGAATGCTTTTCCTGTAGGTCTCAACGATGCCCACGTGGCATGTTCCGCACGTGCCGTCGATATTTGCGCGGTTCACTCTGGAGGAGGGATCCTTGGGGGACCTGATGTCATGGTTTCCGTGACAGTCATTGCAGGCGGCCGAGGAAACCACTCCGCTTTTGCTGAGGATGAGCCCGTGTATTCCGGCCTCGTAATCGCTGCAGACTTTCGGGTCCAGCGAGGGGTGCCGGGATGCGATCTCCACTGAGCTGTGACACTTGCAGCAGGTTTCAGGAACGTTAAGGGCGAAAACGTGAGACTTGGCGTTGTCGGGGGGAAGTATGTCATGCTTGCCGTGACAATCACTGCAGGCGGGCAGATCGGACGCGACCCCGGAATTTCCTCCGGCATGGACGCTATGCGACATCAAGGCGGCTGGACCGTCGTGACAGTTGGCGCACTGGACTTTTTTTACGATCTCGCCGTGTTCGTCCTGAACATCAGCCAGATCCTCATGACAGTCAGTGCAATCCATTTCCCCATGGACCGACCCGGCGAAGGTTTTCTCATTGATGTAGAGGGATATATCCTTTCCGTCGACGGTTTTTGTCAGATCCTTGTCGGAATGGCAATCGAGGCAGTCGGATGTCGATAAAGCGGCGGCGGGCGTGGCGACGAGAAGAAGGACCGCAGCAGCAATAATAAAGGGCCTCATTATATCCAACCTCCTGCTTGTCGTACCCGGGCAGTGGTTCGCCCGGGTAGCTTGAAAAAGTTCGCATTTTCACATAGACGGTTCCAAAACAGGGAGGGGGCTATCCCCTCCCTGGGGCCCAAATATCCGGTATATTCTAGATCTTGAAAATAAGCAGGAAAGAGATAACCAGGGCGTAGATAACGAGGGATTCAATCATGGCCAATCCGATAATCATGAAAACCATGAGTTTGCCCGATGCTCCGGGATTTCTGGCAAGCCCCTCTACAGCCCCCTTTACAGCCAGTCCCTGGCCGATACCGCCGCCCAGGGCGGCAAGACCGATTCCCAACCCGGATGCCAAAGCAACGCCCAATCCTACCAGCTCTGGAAGGGCGCCGGCCTCGGCCGCAAAGGCCGCGGGCGCCATGATAAACAGGAAGAGTATGGCCATAAGCGTGGTGATGTAAGGTCTCCTCATCGAGTTCTATCTCCTTTCTCGAATTACTATTTTTATCTATTCAGAATAATCAGTGAGCCTCTTCAAGGGCTCCAGTTATATAGATGATCGACAGTAGTGTAAACACAAAAGTCTGTACGAAGGCGACAAAAAGCCCAAGTCCCATGAAGATCACAGGGACCAGCAGGACAACGAGACTCATGAATGTCGCAAGAACCAGGTGGTCTCCGAACATGTTGCCGAAGAGACGCACCGACAGGCTCAATATCCTTGCAAGATGGCTGATGATCTCAATGGGCAGAATCAACCAGGCCAGCCACCAGACTGGCCCGAGGAAATGCTTGATGTACTTTGTACCGTGGGTCCTGATGCCGATGATATGTGTTGTAACGACGATGACGATGGCACACGCAAGGGTGGTATTGAAGTTGCTCGTCGGGGCCTCGAAGCCAGGTATGTTGCCTATCAGATTGGAAAAGAGGATAAAGAAGGCAGTGGTTCCGATGAGGGGAAGAAACCGCCTGGCCTCCTTGCCCATCAGCCCCTCCATGAATGTGAGAATTCCTGAAACGGCAAGCTCAGCGAGGTTTGGAATAGAGAACGTCTTCTCCTGAGGCATGATCCTCCGGCCCTTCAGTGACCTGTTTACCAGAAATGCGCCGGCAACGATGATGATGAAAACCAGGGCGCCGTGTATAATGGGCGCCGGATCTATCCCCTCAACCCGATCAAGGGCTGTAAATATGGGGGTATGATCCAGGAAGAGAAACGTCTCTGCTGCCATCTATAACTCCCTTCCATCCCGCTTGTTCGTGGGAAAGAGAAAAAAGTCAAACATTAAGCCGGCTGGAAGCGCCGACAGGCCCAGGATAATAGAAACAGGTGAAACCACGTCCCAGTAAAGGATGCCGGCTATAATGGCCCCTGTAACGCCAAGCTTGAAAAACTGCAGAACCGCTATCAGTGCGCTGCCGGCCCCGCCGCCTGCCGCGAAACTTTTAATAATCTGTTCGGTTCCAATAAAATTCAGGAGAACTATGGCCCCGCCCAGGGCAAAGCCGGCGGCATAATCCCCTGAAGCAAGCACGAGGGAAACCCCGCCGGGAATCAGGCTGAGTGCAAGAATCCAGAGTTTAATCCGCCTGAGCCGAGATCCACCGTCAAGGGCGATCATCCGTCTTTTCCACGAAGGCCCCGTCCCGAGCAGCTCTCATGAGTGCCCGTACGGCCGCAGCGAACCCCAAACCAAGGAACAGAAGGGTGAGCCATGGATCGGTCCCGAACTTCCTGTCCAGAAAGACTCCGAAAAGAAGCCCTATGATGACAGCGGCTCCCATTTCCAGCCCCAGGCTGCTGTATTTTAAAAGATCGTAAAAAAGGCGTGGCCTCGACATCCTGAAAATCCTTACATCAGCCATGCGAAACAAATGATGTGTTCCACCATGGACTCCCGTAAAACCAGGCCATAATCTAGCAGAGTGATTTTCCGGTTGTCAATACCCTGCTATGGAAGGCGTTCCGCCGTCAGGACAGCACGAAGAGCCGTTTCATGGGCGTCAATAGTGCGTGAGACATCGGAATCGGTGTGGGCCAGGGAAACGAATGCAGCCTCGAATTGTGACGGCGCCATGTAGATGCCTTCCCTGAGCATGGTGGCGAAGTAGGCGCTGAATTTGGCAGTATCGGACGATTTGGCTTTGGAAAAGTCGTCAACAGTTCCGTCCGTAAAAAAGGTGGTAAACATTGAACCCACCCGATTGAAGGCAAGATCCGCCCCAAGCTTCCGGTTGATTTCGGCAAACCCTTTTTCCAGGGCAGCGGATGTCTTTTCCAGGATACCGTACGTGCCCGATTGGGACAGGATCTCCAATGTGGCAATGCCTGCGGCCATGGCCAGGGGATTGCCCGACAGGGTGCCTGCCTGATAGATAGGCCCCTCCGGCGACACCTGGGACATGTACCTGCTCTTGCCCCCGTATGCTCCCACCGGCAGCCCTCCTCCGATAATTTTGCCCAGTGTCGTCAGGTCCGGATCGATCCCGTAAAGTTCCTGAGCCCCGCCATAGGAAACCCTGAAACCGGTCATGACCTCGTCGAAGATCAACAGGGCATCCTCAGCCGTGGTCAGATCCCGCAATCCCTGGAGAAACCCCTCCCGGGGAAGGATGACGCCCATATTGCCGGGAATGGGCTCGACGATTACCGCGGCGATCTCACCTGCGTTCTCACGGAACAGATCCTCCACGGACTGAAGATCGTTGAATTCAGCTACGAGGGTGTTTCTTGCGAAATCGGCCGGAACACCGGGGCTGTCGGGTACTCCGAACGTGAGCGCTCCCGAGCCGGCATGGACCAGCAGACCGTCGGAATGCCCGTGGTAGCAGCCGTTGAACTTGATGATCCGGTCGCGTCCCGTGACCCCACGGGAAACCCGGATTGCACTCATTGTGGCTTCGGTCCCGGAATTCACCATTCGTATCTTCTCCATGGAAGGCACTGCGGAGATTACCATCCTGGAAAGCCGAGTTTCCATCTCAGTGGGGGCGCCAAAACTTGTGCCGTTATCGGCAGCGCCTGTTATAGCATCCAGGACCCTCCTGTTGGCGTGTCCGGCGATCATGGGCCCATAGGAGCCCACATAGTCCACGTAAACATTTCCATCGACATCCTCGATGGAGGACCCGAAGGCTTTCCTGATGAAGGGGGGAACTCCCCCAACGGATTTAAAGGCTCTGACCGGGCTGTTGACGCCCCCGGGTATTACGGTCTGCGCTTCGGAAAAAAGTTCGGCAGATCTGGTCATTACAAAACCTCCTGAATGGGAAAACTCCTTAAAATTCAACGAGTTTCCATCTATCATAGCCACCATGCCCTGTCAAGAAAAAAGGTGGCAAATTCCTTTGAATTGTACTATCTTGGCGCTGGTTGCAAAAAAATTCACATCAATCTTGAATCAGATTCTTCTTGAATCAGATTCTTACCTGGATCAGGGCTTGATGGAGTTGTAAACTTGACGTAATCGCAAAGCGCCCACCTGTATGCGTGCAATGCACAGGCCGGTTCGTGGCTTCCAGGAGCCCTTAAACGGGCACTTTGACGGCTTCTTGCGAAATTATCAATCATTATTTGTTGTGGACATCGGGGATTGTTTTTTGTATACATTCTCCCCGGAACCTTAGACACGATCTTATTCAAATTCCCGGCTGATGTGGTATTTTCACGCCCTTTAATCCGGGGGGGGAGGTATTTTCGGTGAAAGGGGAGCTCGTCCTCAATTATCTGCCTGTATTTATTTTCCTCCTCGCGGTAGGCGGCGTGGGCGGTGGAATGGTGGTCATGTCCGTTTTCATGGGGAAAAAGAATCCCACCGCGGAGAAAAACTCCACCTATGAATGCGGCATGGTCCCCTTCAAGGATGCCAGGGGGCGCTTTGACGTTCGATTCTACCTCATAGGCATGCTGTTTATCCTGTTTGACGTTGAAATAGTGTTCCTGTATCCGTGGGCGATCCTCTTTGACCGTTTCAACCCGGTTATCTTCGGTTTCGTCGAGATGATCCTCTTTATCGCTGTCCTCCTCTTCGGCTATGTCTACGTATGGAGGAAGGGAGCTCTGGACTGGTCATGAGCAAAAACCCCACCCACATTTATAAAGGTCCACACCCGGATGAGGGCAATATCGTTCTCACAACGTTAAGTTCCGCCATTAACTGGGCACAGCGATCATCGCTGTGGCCCCTCGGCTTCGGGCTGGCCTGTTGTGCCATAGAGATGATGGCCACCGCGGCCGCGCGATATGATATAGCCCGTTTCGGCATGGAGGTCTTCAGGTCCTCCCCCAGGCAGGCCGACCTTATGATCGTGGCCGGGACCGTGACAAACAAGATGGCGCCGGTGCTCAAGAAGCTTTACGATCAGATGGCAGACCCCAAATGGGTTCTGGCCATGGGAAGCTGCGCGACGTGCGGCGGGATCTTTCAGACCTACAGTGTGGTCCCCGGGGTGAACCATGTTATTCCGGTGGATGTCTATGTTCCCGGATGCCCTCCGCGTCCCGAGGCCCTCATCCACGGGCTCATGACCCTTCAGATGAAGATTGACAGCCAGTCAAACTTTTCTGCGGTACCCCGCAAGGTTGCGCCGGGATTTACGGGGCCGCATAAAAAGGAGACGATTTGACGGTTAACTGGAATCGCCAGAACTTCGCGGGGGAGGATCCGGAGAAGCATCCCGCGGTTACGGCACTTCGCAAAAATTTTTCAGGGGCTGTTCGGGAAATTGAATTCTTCCGAGGTGAGGTCGGAGTGGTCATCGCCCCCGAAAAATGCAGGGACGCGCTTCGCTTTCTCAAGGATGACCCGGAACTGGCCTTCGATTTCCTCTCGGACGTTACGGCCGTCCACTGGCCTGTCAGGAAAGAGGCCCCATTCGATGTCATCTATCAGCTATTTTCCATCGCCGGCAAAATGCGCTTCCGGCTCAAGACGAGGATTTCGGAAGGGCAGGAAGTAGACAGCGTCTGCGGATTGTGGCGGGGAGCCGACTGGCTGGAGAGGGAGATTTTTGATCTTTTCGGCATTCCATTTGCGGATCATCCGGACCTGAGAAGGATACTCATGCCCAGCGATTTCGAAGGATATCCCCTGCGTAAGGAATTTCCCGTCGGAGGACGGGAAGAGTGGTGAGGGAGGAATAGATGGCCAGACAGGAAGTAATGACCATCAACATGGGGCCTCAGCATCCCTCCACCCACGGCGTCCTCCGGATTATCCTGGAGCTGGACGGCGAGACGGTGGTCAACGCGGTTCCCGATATCGGTTATCTGCACAGGGGTATAGAAAAACTTTCCGAAGACAAGAAGTACCTTCAGGTGATTCCTCTCACCGACCGACTGGACTATCTTTCCTCCGGCACCAACAATCTGTCATACATCCTGGCGGTTGAAAAACTCCTGGAGATGGACGTTCCACGCCGCGCGCAGTATATCAGGACCATATTTGCGGAGCTGTCCCGGATCATGAGCCACCTGGTGTGGCTGGGCACCCACGCGGCCGATATCGGCGCCCTGACGGTCCTCCTTTACGGCTTCCGGGAGAGGGAGTTCATCCTGGATATTATCGAGGAGACCGCCGGTACACGCATGATGATGACCTACTTCCGTCCCGGCGGTGTAGTCCGTGACCTCCCGGCGGGTGTTGATGCGAAGATCATCGCTTTCCTCGACAAGTTTGATGTCCGCATCAATGAGTACGAGAGGCTTCTGACAAAGAATCGCATATGGTTGCACAGGACAAGGAATATCGGGGTTCTCAGCCGGGCCGATGCCATCAGCCTGGGCCTTTCCGGACCCGCTATGCGTGCTTCAGGTGTTGATTGGGATATCCGAAGGGACGAACCTTACGAGGCCTACGACGAGATTGAATTTGACATTCCCGTCAGGACCGCCGGCGATATCTATGCGAGGTATCTTGTCCGTCTCGTCGAAATGCGGCAGAGTTCCCGAATGGTCAGACAGCTGGTCAAGGGCCTTCCCGAAGGGCCTTTCATCGAGCGCACCGCCAAGTACGTCTTCCCCGACAAGGACCGGCTGAAAGATTCGATGGAGGCCATGATCCACCACTTCAAACTGGTGGTGGACGGATTGGCGCCGCCCGAGGGGGAAGTATATTCCAGCATTGAATCGCCCAAGGGCGAGATCGGTTTTTATATCGTCAGCGACGGGACGCCAAAGCCGTACCGCCTCAGAATCCGTCCTCCCTCATTCGTCAATCTCCAGTCCCTCATGGATATGGCCAAGGGGCATATGCTTGCCGATGTGGTGGCCATCATCGGGAGCCTTGATATTGTCTTGGGGGAAATTGACCGATGACGGCGCCCCCCGGATACCTCAAAGCCGATGACGTCAGGGCCATGGAAGGCATTGTCGGCCGATATCCCATAAAAGCGTCCGCCATCATGCCCCTTCTGCACTTCGTTCAGGGAAAGAAACAATCTCTGGACGAGGAGGATCTCGTCTTTATCGCGAACATGCTCGAGATTCCCCACGTAAGGGCCTTTGAGGTGGCCACCTACTACACCATGTTCTTTACGAAACCCATGGGCAGGCATCTTGTCCAGATCTGTCGGAGCATGAGCTGTTCGGTCAACGGGTCGGATGAGATTCTCGGGGCGGTTGAAAGGGAACTGGGCATAGAAGTGGGGCAGACCACTGCCGACGGCATATTTTCACTGGTGGAAGTGGAGTGTATAGGGGCGTGCGACCATGCTCCGGCCCTGATGGTTGATGCGGATCTCTACCGGCAGGTTTCAGCCGACGGTGTTGGTAGCATCCTTGAGTCATACAGGCAGAAGGCGTAGCGTTTTGAAGATCCTGACCCGAAATATTGACCGGCCCAATCCGGCGCATATCGATTCCTATCTGGTCAACGAGGGATACGTTGCTCTCCCCAGGGCCTTGAACGAAATGGGCCCCGAGGATGTCCTTGAGGAGGTTAAACTTTCCCGGCTGAGGGGTCGGGGCGGGGCAGGGTTTCCCGCGGGCATGAAGTGGGACTTTGCGTCACGGGACCGGCGCAGCCCGAAGTTCATCATATGCAATGCGGACGAGGGTGAGCCCGGAACTTTCAAGGACAGGGTGCTGATCGAGAACGACCCCCATGCCATCCTGGAGGGGATGGCATTGGCCGCATATGCCGTGGGGGCGGAGTATGGCTTCATCTACATTCGCGGTGAATACCCCTTTGGGGCCAGGGTTCTGGAACGGGCCATTAAAGAGGCTGAGGAAAGATCGTTTCTCGGTGAGAACATCCTGAACTCGGGTTTCAATTTCACGATAACCGTACATCGGGGAGCGGGAGCTTATGTGTGCGGTGAGGAGACCGCCCTCATCGAGTCCCTGGAGGGAAAAAGGGGGCAATCCAGAATTCGCCCTCCCTTCCCGGTCAACGTCGGATACAGTGACCTGCCTACGGTCGTCAACAACGTTGAAACACTCGCTTCCATTCCGCAGATACTCCTGAGGGGCGGTGATTGGTACGCAGGGATCGGTACGCCGGAATGCCCCGGAACAAAGCTTTTCTCCGTCAGCGGCCACGTGGTCAATCCCGGGGTCTATGAACTGCCCATGGGGGTTACCCTGCGTGAGCTTGTCTTTGAGCACGCCGGTGGGATGCGGGACAACAGGAGCTTCAAGGCGGCCTTCCCGGGAGGCGCATCTTCCGCCTGTCTTGACGAATCCCAGCTTGATGTGAAGCTGGATTTCAATGCCTTGGCTGCGGCCGGCAGCATGCTCGGATCAGGGGCCGTCATGGTCCTGGACGATACCGCCGATATGGTCAAGGTCACCCACGTGCTTATCAAGTTTTTCGAGCACGAATCCTGCGGTAAGTGCACTCCATGCAGGGAGGGTCTTTTCTGGGTCAGAAGGATATTCGACAGGATCCTGGAGGGCCGCGGCGCCATGGCCGATCTGGATCTGCTGTCGGATATTTGTGAGAGCATCCGGACCACGTCCTTCTGTGGGCTGGGAGAGGCATCGGTCAGCTGTGTGACGAGCACCATGGAAAAGTTCAGGGATGAGTACCTGGGTTATTTGAAGGGCGAAGAGCCGGACGGCGGAACGTTGGAGGAATCAGCATGATGGTCCGCCTGGTAATAGACGGAAAGCAGATCAAGGTGGACGGGCATCTTCACGTCCTCGCCGCGGCCAGGAAGCTTGGTATCCATATTCCCACATTCTGTCATCACCCCATGCTGAGCGAGCTCGGCGCCTGTCGTATGTGCCTGGTGGAAGTGGAAGGTATGGGCAAACTGCAGACGGCCTGCACCCTGGCGGTCCTGGATGGCATGGAGATCAGGACCAACACGCCGCGGGTCCAGAAAGCCAGGAGGATGATGCTGGAATTTTTCCTTATCAACCATCCCCTGGAGTGTACCGTATGTGATGCTTCCGGGGATTGCGCCCTTCAGGATATTTCCTTCAAGTTCGGAAGCGGCGAGACCAGATTCGGAGAGAAGAAGAGGATCCTGAGGGACCATATCATCAGCCCGCTCATCGACCGGAATCTTAACAGGTGCATACAGTGCAAAAGGTGCGTCAGGATATGCGATGAGATCCAGGGGGTGACGGCCCTCGGAATGTCATACCGCGGCGCCCAGACGATCGTGGGACCGTTCATGGAAAAGTCCCTCGACTGCGAATACTGTGGACACTGTATCTGGGTATGTCCGGTGGGGGCTATCACTTCCAGGGCCATGAAGGAGAGGTTCCGTACGTGGGAGATGGACAAGACGGAGGCCATCTGTCCGTACTGCAGCGTGGGCTGCACGCTGGTCTACAATCATCGAAATAACAAGGTGCTCAAAGTGACCAACGCGGAAAACAGGGGGGTCAATTACGGCAGTCTGTGCTCCAGGGGCTATTTCGGGTACGATGCCATCAATAACCCCGAACGGCTCAGATCACCCCTGATCCGGAAGGGTGATGAACTGGTCGAGGCCTCCTGGGAGGAGGCCCTGGAAGAAATTTCCAGGGGTTTCGGGGAAGTGAAGAAAACGAGCGGCGGCAACTCCATCGGCGGGGTCGTATCGGACCGCCTGACCAATGAAGAGCTCTACCTTTTCCAGAAGATTTTCAGGGTCGGTTTTGAAAGCAACAATGTGGACACGCCGACCGGAAACTGGAACCGCCTCGTTCTGCCCATCCTTGAGAAACGACTTGGAGTTCTGGCCGCGCCGAATTCTCTTGACGAGCTTAATTATGTTGAATCCCTGCTCCTCGTGGGATGTGACATAACCGTGGAGAGCCCCATTGCCGGGCTCAAGATCAAGGCGGCCATTAGAAAAGGCGCTTCGGTAACCGAACTCATACCCAGGCGTACAGCCCTGTCGCGGCTTGCAGGCCGGACGGTGCTCCTTGACGTGGGCAATGAGGTGACGTTCATCAAGGGGATGATGCGGGTCATGCTGGATGAGGGACTGGTCGATGAGGAGGCCCTGTCGGATTATAAGGGCATGAAGGCCCTCAGGGGATCGGTCGGCGGCCTTGACCTTGAGAAGATGGCATCGGATGCGGGCGTTTCCGTTAACGACATCACCCAGACTGCGAGGGAATTCATCTCCGCCGGGAAGTCGTCCGTTATATTTGGTGAGGAAGCCGCCCTGGGTCCCAACGGCGGGGATCTGATAAACGCTCTTATCGATCTCCTGATGCTTACCGGCCGCCTTGGAAAGGAAGGCTGCGGTATTTATCCCGTCCTTTCCAACACCAACTTTCAGGGTGTTGTAGACATGGGCGTATCACCCGGCCATCTTCCCGGGTGGGTTCAGGTCGGATCTTCCGGGGGCGTAAAAACCCTTGAGAAAACCTGGGATGCCGTTCTTCCAAAAAAACCGGGGATGAATGCCAACGAGATGTTCGCCGCCGCCGGGAAGGGTAAGCTTTCGGCGCTGTACCTCGTTGGAGTAAACCCGGTTGTAACATTTCCGGATAGGCAGATGATCGAGGAGGCCCTGGCCAGGGTAAAATTCCTCGTGGTTCAGGAGCTGTTCCTGACGGAGACGGCATCCAGTGCCCATGTCGTTCTGCCTGCCTGCGGCCTTCCCGAAAAGGACGGCACCCTCACGAGCATTGACAGAAGGGTACAGCTAAGCAAAAAAGCCCAGGACGGGGCCGGGAAAACCATGCCCGACTGGAGGATATTCTCGGAAGTCGGTGTATCCATGGGCGTTGAAGGGCTCAAGTACGTCAACTCCGCGGAAGTGCTCGATGAGATCTCCAGCGTCGTGCCGTACTACTCCGGGATCAACTATCGCATTCTGGCCGACCACGGCATTCAGTGGCCCTTCACCAGGCAGGATGCCCAGGAGGTCTACAGCGAGGGTTACCTTGGGACCAGACACCTTCTGCCGGATTCGGTCCCGGATGTGAAGCGCTCCTTCGCAGCAGTGGAAGGATGGGGAGGTTTTGCAAGGGATCCGGATTATCCCCTGACACTGCTGGTCGGTAATCTGCTGATGCACTCCGGGAGTTTTACCGGGTATTCGGAATCCCTCAATCAGCTTGTCGGCAGGGCGGTTCTGACAATGAACGAGGCCACCGGCGCCGGGCTGGATATTGAGGACGGAAGCCGGGTCAAGGTGGTTTCCCCCGGTGGTGAGGTTGCGGTCGGCGTAAAGTTTTCAAACGATCTTTTGCCCGGGGTGCTCTTTTTGCCGCGCCACTTCTCCGATGTACCGGTCAGCCGTCTTATGGGGGAAAACGGCGCCGGGCTGGAGACCGCTGTGGTCCGGGTCCGGGTTGAGAAGTTTTGAGGAGGAATGAAAGATGATTGAAATTAGCCAGCTCAAACAGATGAAGTCATTCCAGACTATTTCGGCCGATGCCTTGAATTATCTGGCAAGGGTCCTTCAAAGGAGGGCCTATCAGGATAAGGGGCCGATCTTCAACGAGGGAACCCCGGGTGGCGATCTTTACCTGGTAGGCCAGGGGGCGGTGAGAATCACGAAAAGGGCCAAAGAGGGCGAAGCCCAGAATCTGGGTATCGTTCCCGCGGGGCGTTTCGTCGGCATTATGACCTTCCTTTCGGGAGGCGAGCACTCGGCCGATGCCGGCGCCAAGGGAGAGACCGTGCTGTACCTGCTGGACCGGGCGTCATTCGACCGGTTTGTGGAGGAACACCCTGCGGACGCCGTGAAGATCATGAAGCTCATTATAGATGAACTGGTGGACTCCCTGAGGGGAATGAACGAACGGTACATCGACATGGTTAATTACATGTGGAGGTGGCGGTGAGCGCCGATGTAACCGAGGTAACCCCGGAGGGTGTCCGGGTGGATGCGGGGACCGAGGAAGTCGAGGAGGAGCTCGATCTTGCTCACGTGCGGGAAATCCTCGGGTCGCTTAATGATGCCAGGGGGATGCTGATCCCAGTTCTTCAGGGGGTTCAAACGGCCTATGGCTACGTTCCCGAGGAGGCTGCCAACCTTGTAGCCGATGAACTTGGGCTCTACCGAAGCCAGGTGTACGGCGTTCTGACCTTCTATACGCAGTTTCACCTAACGCCCAGAGGGCGCCACATCATCCGGGCCTGCTCCGGGACAGCCTGCCACGTCCGTGGCGCCAAGGGTATAATCGACCGACTCGAGTCCATTCTCGACGTCGGGCATGGAGAGACCACCGAGGACAGATTTGCCTCATTCGAGAAGGTAGCCTGTCTCGGATGTTGCGGGCTGGCGCCGGTCATCATGATCGATGACGACGCGCTCGGGCACTTGACACCCCCCAAGGTGGACAAGATCATCAAGAACCTCCGGGAGATGGACGGTACGAAGGGTGGGGAATGATTCCACTCTTCAGGAGGATATAGCGGCAGATGGGATATGACAGCGAAAAAATGATCGTCATTGGAATGGGAACCTGCGGGCTTGCTACAGGTGCGAAGGGCATCCTCAGCGAGGTAGAGGACTACCTCAAGTCCCTCTCCATCGAGGTTCCTATCCTGAAGACGGGGTGCATCGGCATGTGCTACCAGGAGGTCCTTTTGGATGTGGTGCTGCCGGGAAAGGCACGGGTCACCTATGCCAAGGTGACCCCCGAGATGGTGCCCGGTATCCTCGAAAGCCACCTTGTAGGGGGAAAGCCGGTCACCGAATACGCCATCGGCCAGATCGTTTCGGAGGGGCACAGGCCATACAAGGGGATACCGACCTATGAGGAGATGCCCGTCTTCAAGAAGCAGAAACGTGTCGTCCTCAGGCGCTGTGGGTTTATAGATCCGGAGAAGGTGGAGGACTACCTCGAGACCGACGGATACAAGGCGACGGAGAAGGCCATCAACACCATGTCCCCCACCATCATCAGGGAGGTCGTTAAGCGGTCAGGCCTCAGGGGTCGGGGCGGAGGAGGGTTCCCCACCGGGCTGAAATGGGATTTTTGCGCCAACGCCGCCGGAGAGCCCAAGTACCTGATCTGTAACGCCGATGAGGGCGATCCTGGAGCGTTCATGGACCGGAGCGTTCTTGAGGGCGATCCCCATGCGGTAATTGAGGGGATGATCATCGCCGCCTATGCCATCGGTGCCAGCTACGGCTATATTTACTGCCGCGCAGAGTATCCACTTGCCATCAAGCGCCTCAAACTGGCCATCATGCAGGCTGAGGAGAAGGGTTACCTGGGCGACCGGATTTTGGGAACCGATTTTTCTTTCAAGCTCAGGGTCAAGGAGGGCGCCGGCGCCTTTGTCTGCGGCGAGGAGACGGCCCTGATGGCTTCCATCGAAGGGAGACGTGGAATGCCCAGGTCCAGGCCTCCGTTTCCGGCCCATAAGGGCCTGTGGGCCAAACCCTCCAACATAAACAACGTGGAGACCTTCGCAAACGTGCCGCCCATTATCCTCAACGGCGCCGAGAGCTGTGCCAGTGTGGGTACAAAGGGCACCAAGGGCACAAAAGTCTTCGCGCTCACGGGGAAGATCAAGAATACGGGACTCATCGAGGTCCCGGCGGGAACCCAGCTTAAGGAGATAATCTACGACATCGGCGGCGGGGTCGATGGAGGCAGCCAGTTCAAAGCGGCCCAACTGGGAGGGCCCTCGGGCGGATGCCTGCCCGCCGACCTGGGCGATACCGCCATCGATTACGATTCCCTCATCCAGGCGGGCGCCATGATGGGCTCCGGCGGAGTTGTGGTCATGAACGAAACCGACTGCATGGTGGACGTGGCGCGGTTTTTCCTTGAATTCACGACTGCCGAGTCGTGCGGCAAGTGTGTTCCCTGCCGGCTGGGTACAAAGACCATGCTGGGGGTCCTCGAACGTATCACCGCGGGCGAGGGTACCATGGGGGACCTGAAGAACCTGGAGGACCTGGGGCAGGAGATCAAGCGCACCTCCCTGTGCGGCCTCGGTCAGACCGCCCCCAACCCGGTACTCTCCACCCTCCGGTACTTCAGAAACGAATACGAGGCGCATATCCGGGACAAGATATGCCCTGCCAAGGTATGCACCGCCCTTATCACATATCGGATCCTGGAGGACGCCTGCACTGGTTGCACGGTCTGCGCGAAAAAGTGTCCGGTTGGGGCGATCTCCGGGAACAGGAAAGAGGTCCATGTCATCGACCAAGACATGTGCACCAAATGCAATACATGCTTCGAGGTGTGCAGGTTCAACGCTGTGGTGAAGGAATAGCGGGACATGAATGTAACCCTGACTATCGATGGAAAAAAGGTAGAGGTACCGAGGGGAATCACCATCCTGGAAGCGGCACGCATGCTGGATGTGGAGATACCCACTTTCTGTGACTACAAGCATTTGATGCCCTTCGGTTCATGCCGCATGTGCGTTGTGGAGGTGGAGGGCTCTGACCGGCTTTTCGCCTCCTGCGTTATGCCCGTTGCAGACGGAATGGATATCCACACTGACACGGCCCGGGTCAAGAGGGCCCGTGAAACGGTCCTGGAACTTCTCCTGACTTACCATCCGCTGGAGTGCCCCATTTGCCCTCAGTCAGGGCGCTGCGGTCTCCAGGACATGACCTTTGAGCATGGCAAGGATTACGGACGGTTCGGATACATCCAGGTGAAAAAGAGGATCGACTACCTGTCTCCCCTCATAGAGATGAACCAGAACCGTTGCATCCTCTGCGGCCGCTGCGTGAGAATCTGTGACGAAGTGCAGGGCGAAGGGGAACTGGACTTCACCAACCGCGGTTTTCCGACGGTCGTTGAGCCTTCCTTCGCCAGAACGCTGGACTGTGAATTCTGCGGCCAATGCATCCAGGCCTGTCCTGTGGGCTCCCTTTACAGCAGGATCTACAAGTATACGGCCCCCTCCTGGGAATTGACCCCGGTTCGTACCACATGCCCTTTCTGTGGTGTGGGATGCACCCTCAATCTCGAGGTCAAGGGTGACCGGATATACCATGTTCTCGGTGTAGATGACGAGGGTTCCATTAACAGCGGATTCCTCTGCTGCAAGGGGCGGTTCGGCTACGAGTACGTCCACCATCCCGACAGGATAACCGAGCCCAGAATACGCAAGGACGGCGAACTGGTCCCCGTCACCTGGGATGAGGCCTACGAATATATCGCGCAGGGCCTGACGGGGATTCGCGATGAACATGGAGCGGATGCTCTGGGAGGAATCGCCTCGGCCAGGTGCACAAATGAGGAGAACTACCTTTTTCAAAAATTCATGCGGGCGGCGGTGGGCACCAACAATGTCGACTCCATCGCCAGATTCGCCCATTTTCCAGGCATGGAAGCCCTCAGAAAGGCCTTCGGCGTTGAGGCTCCCACCAACACCCTGAATGATCTTACACACTCGGACCTCATTTTCACCCTGGATTCGAACATCACGGAGGATGATCATATTGCGGGGCTGAAGGTCCTCAAACAGGTCAGGTCCGGAAAGGCACGGCTCCTCGTTGCCAACAGCCGGAAAGTAAAGATTACACGGTTCGCCGATAACTGGATGCGGCATTCTCCGGGGACGAGCGTTGCCCTGCTGAATTCCATGGCCTTCACCATATTCGATGAGGGGCTGGAAGATAAGGGATTCTGTGAAAAACGGGTGACCGGTTTGGAGGAACTGCGGGCCTCCCTGCAGGATTATGCTCCTGAGAAGATGAAGGAAGTAACGGGTGTCCCGGCCGAGCAAGTCCGCGATGCCGCTCGCCTCATGGCTGCAGCCGAACATGCCACTATCCTCATCACACTGGGATCGGCAAGCCCTTATACAGGGGAGGACACGGTTGCGGCCGCTGTAAACCTCGCCCTTGTCACCGGTAATGTGGGCCGGCTTGGAGCCGGTGTTATTCCCATGTCGGAGTATAACAACGTGCAGGGCTCCATGGACATGGGCGCCCTGTGCGAGTTTTTCCCCGGGTATCAGCCGGTGGCCTCCGAGGGGAACAGGGAGTGGTTCGAGGGACAATGGAAAACGAAGCTGCCCGCCACCGATGGGCTCTCTGCCGAGGGGATGATCCTTGAGGCGAAGAAGGGCCGGCTGAAAGGGCTGTACGTTATGGGGGAAAACCCTCTTTCCTCTTTCCCGGACCGGGAGGCGGTGAAAAAAGCGCTCAAAAACCTGGATCTGCTCATTGTTCAGGACATGTTTCTCACCGACACGGCGCTTCTCGCCGACGTCCTTCTCCCGACATCATGCGGTCCGGAAAAGGACGGAACCTTCACCAACACAGACCGCCGCGTCCAGCGTGTCCGAAAGGCCATTGAAAGCCCGGCCCACACGCGGGATGACTGGAAGATAATCACCGAGCTATCTACCCTTTTGGGCTATCCCATGGATTTCGCAAACGGCATGGATATAACTGAGGAGATAGCCCGCATTATCCCGTTTTACGCCGGCATCAGGCCCGACCGGCTGGAGAAGGACGGTCTCCACTGGCCGTGCCCCCGGCCCGACCATCCTGGAACCGAGGTTCTCCACATGGACAGGTTCCCCAGCGGACTTGGCCGCGTCAGGCCCGTCCACTATCAGGAGCCCAAAAAAACCACAGCCAATTACCCCTACATACTGATCCCCGGGACCCTGCTTTACCACTCGGGAACGACTACGACAATGGCCAAGGGACTCAATGAGGTCGCCCCTGCCGCCGTGGCGGAGGTCAACCCCGTGGATGCGGAGGCCCTTGAGATCAAAACCGGCGACTGGATCAGGCTGACGGGCATGAAGGGAATAACGGAAGTGGAGGTCAGGGTCACCGACCGGAGCCTGCCCGGTACCATCTTCGTCCCCACCCACTACCGGGATGTGCATGTCAACGCCCTCTTCGGGTACAGCGCGGTCAAGGAGAAGGGGATTACCTGTGTGGCGGCGGAGAAGACGGAGAGAATTGTTGTTGAGGAGAGAGATGTCGGAGGACAACTCACCAAAATAAAAAAGACTGTTCAGGAGATCCAGCAAAAGAAACTTCAGGCCTCGGATAAAACAGGGCCGGAAATTTCGGGAGGGTAACAAAAATGATCTGCCCGGCATGCAATCTGTTGATCCCGGAGGACAGCCGCTACTGCAAGGAGTGCGGCAACAAGCTTGAGGCGACGGTCGATGACCATGAGGCTCTTTCCAACAAGGAGAAGGCCGAAAAGCTCTACCGCGATGGAAGTTCCCTCTACCACCAGGGGCACTTCGACGACGCGCTTAAGCGCTGGGAAGAAACCCTCGAACTGGTGCCTGATTTTCAGATGACCCATTACTACATGGGGGTTGCCTACTACGACAAGGGGATGCTGTCGGCGGCCCTGGAGTGTTTCAAGAAGGCTGAGGCCGCAAATCCCACATCTCCCGCGGTTCATTATCGCCTTGGAATGACATGCTACTCCATGGGTCTTCTTCCTGATTCGGAGTTTCATTTCAACCGGGTGGAAAAGATGATACCCGACACCGCCCAGATTCATTACCGTCTTGCCCTGCTCCACCAGAAGAACGCCAAGCTCGACGACGCGGTAGAGGAGTTGCGGCGATCCCTCGAAATATCACCCACCTTCGCAAGGGCCATGTACGTATTGGGGACCGTTTATTTCCAGAAAGGCATGCTGAAGGATGCTGAGGATGCCCTCAGGAAGGTGGTGGAGATCTCCCCCGGATACGTCATGGCCTACTACTGGCTGGGGCAGGTCTACTTCCACCTGGGCAACATGCAGGATGCCGTCAAGGCATACGAACAAACGCTGGCTCTGTCACCTCAATTTACAGCCGCCTACTACCATCTGGGAGTTGCTCAGGCCAGGAAGGGGTCACATGAGGACGCCGCGGCCAGCTTCAACCGGGTTAAAGAACTCGATCCGATGGATTCCAGCGCCCTGTATCACCTGGGCAACAGCTACGTTCATCTTGGACTGCTGGACAAGGCCGAAGAGGTGCTCAACAACGCTATTAAGCTCAATCCTGAGAACACGGACGCCTTTTTCCTCCTCGAGAAGGTTGGAGAAATCAAGCGATCCGGCGCCATGGAATATTAAGGATCTGACACTAAGGGAAGGTTATGGAGAATATCTGGCTTTTCTTGTTCGTCATCCTGCTGAAAATAGTGGGTATCCTCATCGTGGCCCTGACGGGTGTGCCGGTTATGGTGTGGGTTGAAAGGAAGGTGTCGGGTCATATCCAGAATCGGCACGGACCACTTTATGTGGGTCCTTTTGGGCTTCTTCAGCCCATCGCAGATGCGCTCAAGCTCTTTTTCAAGGAAGATATAATGCCTTCCAATGCCGACAAGGTTCTCTTTGTCCTGGCGCCGCTCATGGCATTTATTCCGGCTCTGCTGACGTTCGCCGTCATCCCCATCGGGCCCCATCTCCAGATATCCGATCTGAATATCGGCATCGTGTACATACTTTCCATCTCATCTCTGGGCGTTTACGGGCTGGTTCTGGCCGGGTGGTCATCCAACAACAAGTACGCTCTCATGGGCGGGTTGCGGTCCGCTGCGCAGATGATCAGCTATGAACTGACCCTCGGACTCTCCATCATAGGGGTGCTCATGTACTCGCGTTCCCTGTCAATGGTGCAGATCGTGGAGGCGCAGCGTGGGCTATGGTTTGTCATCCCGCAGTTCCTGGGATTTCTCCTTTTTCTGGTCGCGGCCTTCGCCGAGACCAACCGTCTTCCCTTTGACCTTCCCGAGGCCGAGCAGGAGCTTGTGGCCGGTTATCACGTGGAATACTCATCCATGAAGTTCGCCCTCTTCTTCATGGCCGAGTACGTTTCCATGATCTCCATATCCTGCGTTCTGGTCGTTCTGTTCTTCGGGGGGTGGCTCCCGCTGCCTATTGTCGGGCCCATCATCGATTCGGCGCTGCCCGCCGCGTTTGTGGCCTATGTCATGCCTGTCGTCTGGTTTTTGTTGAAGGTTGGATTTTTTCTCTTCTTCATGGTCTGGGTGCGGTGGACGTTTCCCAGACTCCGGTATGACCAGCTCATGGGGCTTGGCTGGAAAGTTCTTCTTCCTCTCGCAATTTTTAATGTCTTTTTGTCCGGTATCATCAGAATATCCGGAATTTTATAGGAGAGATCGCAGTGGGCCTGCTGACCAACATTTTCCAAACTGACCTGATTCAGGGGCTGACTCTTACCATCAGATATTTTTTCTCCAAGCCGGTTACCCTCAGATATCCGGAGGTGCGTTGGGAACCGCCCCCCCGATATAGAGGCGCTCAGATTCTCAAACGGCATCCGGACGGCAAGGAGAGGTGCGTGGGCTGTGCCCTGTGTGCGGCGATCTGCCCATCCGATGCCATTACCATCGTAACCTCCGAGGGCGAGGAGCACGAGAAAAACGTCGATTTCTACCAGATCGACCTGGGGCTCTGCATCTATTGCGGATTCTGCCAGGAGGTCTGTCCCGTTGATGCCGTCTGGATGGGGAACGATTATGAGTTGACTGTCACCGACCCCGGCAATCTGAAGGTGACCAAAGAGACTATGCTGGCCAAGGGGGACGACCCCCAGTACAAGGACCTGTAGGGAGCGGCTGATGAATCTGTATTCATTGTTGTTTTACTATTTTGCGGTGGTTACGGTAGTGACGGCCGTGCTGTCGGTTTCCCGTTCCAACCCCGTCCATTCGGTGATATTCCTCATCCCGTGTTTCTTCCATATCGCGGGTCTTTTTGTCCTGCTGGACGCCGAATTTCTGGCTGCCGTTCAGATTCTGGTCTACACCGGGGCTATTATGGTCCTTTACCTTTTTGTCGTTACCCTGCTGAATCTTTCCGGCACCAGGGAGCTGAGGATAATACACCGCCAGCGATTCTTTGCCATGGTCGCCGGCATCGCGCTTGCGCTTGAACTTGTCATTCTTGCGGTTCAGGGTTCATTTTCCCGTCCGGTCGCCAAACTTGTCGGCAACGTCTTCGGGGGAAATACCGAAGCTGTGGGCGCGAGCCTTTACACAACGTTTCTGTTTCCGTTTGAACTGGCATCCCTGGTTCTGTTGGTGGCGATTTTCGGGGCTGTGGTCCTGGCTCGAAGGGAGAGCGCGGAATGATTACCCTTACGCACTATCTGGTCCTCGGGGCCATTCTGTTTGTTATCGGTCTTCTGGGGGTACTCCTCCGGAGGAACATCATCATAATTCTTCTGTCCATTGAGCTGATGCTTAATGCCGTGAATATCAACCTGATCGCCTTTTCCCACTATATACACAATATGGCGGGACAGGTATTTGTGTTTTTTGTGATGACGGTGGCAGCCGCGGAGGCGGCCGTGGGTCTCGCGATTCTCGTGGCCCTGTTCCGCAATCGTGAGACCGTCAACGTTGATGAAATCAACCTGATGAAGGGCTAGGAGAAGAGACGATGACAGAAGCGGTAGTCCTGGTACCACTCTTCCCTCTCCTGGCGGTGATCGCCAACCTCGTCTTCCGCCGGCGCCTGTCAAGGTCAGCGGTGGGGATACTGGCATGCGGCTCGGTGGCCTCGGCGTTCCTGGCCTCGGTGGTGGCCATTTCAGGATTGACTGGAATGGAGGCCGGCTCCAGGGTTTTCAATATCAACCTGTTCCAGTGGATCGGCTCCGGCGACTTTTCAGTCCCCATCGGGTTCCTGCTTGATCCACTTTCATCCGTGATGATCCTGGTGATCACGGGGGTCGGATTCCTCATCCATGTCTACAGTATCGGCTATATGGAACACGATGAGGGTGTGGCCCGTTATTTTCTGTATCTGAATCTTTTTGTTTTCGCCATGCTCATGCTTGTGCTCGGCAACAGCTTCCTGGTCATGTTCGTCGGTTGGGAAGGGGTGGGGCTCTGTTCCTATCTGCTCATTGGCTTCTGGTTCAAAAAGGAGAGCGCCTCGGCGGCGGGGAAGAAGGCTTTCATCGTCAACCGCGTGGGCGATTTCGGCTTCATGATTGGAATGCTTCTTATCGCCATCCACTTCGGTTCCCTGTCATACGCCGAGGTTTTCGGCCGAGCCCACCAGGTGTTCAGCCAGGGAGACCCGATGGTCATCCTGATCACCATGCTGCTCTTTCTCGGCGCGATCGGAAAATCCGCCCAGCTGCCTCTCCATATCTGGCTGCCCGACGCCATGGAGGGCCCGACACCGGTTTCCGCCCTCATCCATGCCGCCACGATGGTGACCGCCGGGGTCTATATGGTCTGCCGCAGTCATGTTCTTTTTGAAATGGCCCCCCCAACCATGATGGTGATTGCATCAATTGGGGCATTGACCGCCTTTTTCGCTGCCACCATTGCACTTGTTCAGAACGATTTCAAACGCGTCCTGGCCTACTCCACGATAAGCCAGTTGGGATACATGTTCCTGGCGGTCGGTGTTGGAGCATACACGACTGCGATCTTTCATCTCATGACCCACGCATTTTTCAAGGCTCTGTTGTTCATGTGTGCGGGCAGCGTCATGCATGGCCTTTCCGGGGAGCTGGACATACGAAAGATGGGCGGGTTGAGAAAGATCATGCCCACAACCTATAAGACATTTGTCGTGGCGTCCCTGGCCATTTCCGGCATCCCTCCATTGGCGGGCTTCATGTCGAAGGACGAGATCCTCAACGCCGCCTTCAATTCAAAGTACGGAGGTGGTTTCCTCCTGTGGTTTGCCGGTGTGGTTACCGCTTTTATGACGGCTTTTTACATGTTCCGGCTGGTCTACCTGGTGTTTCACGGTGAGTCGAGGCTGGACCCGGAAGTGGCTAAACACGCACATGAGTCCCCATCGGTCATGACTGTACCGCTGGTTATCCTTGCATTTCTTTCGACTGTCGGCGGGTTTGCCGGGATCCCGATTGTGGAGAAATGGCATCTCCTGCACAGTTGGCTTGGCCCCGTATTCGGCGCCGTTACCGAGCATGCAGGGGAGATGGCCGAGGCCGTCCATTCCGTCGCTTCGGAACTCGGTCTGATGGGGGTCTCGGTCGTGGTGGCTGTCGGGGGCATCTGGCTTGCTCTGGCCATTATTCTGCGCAAACCCCAGATTGCCGAGGAGATCAGGAAAGACTACAGTTTTCTTTACGACCTTTTTTACCATAAGTGGTGGGTGGACGAGTTCTACGAGATGATCATCACCAGGCCGCTTAATCGCCTTGGGAACCTTCTGTGGACAGGGTTCGATGGTGGAGTCATCGACGGAACGCTTCATGGAATTGCCAATGGCGCGGATCGGGCCGGCGGATTTCTTGCCAGGCTTCAGACCGGTTTTGTTCAAAACTATGCTCTGGCCATGGCCGTTGGTTTGGTCGTGGTGCTTTTCTGGACTTTTTTGGTGTAATTACGGTTTCTTTCGCCGGTGTCGGCCCGGCAGGATGGTTGCTGCGCTGATTTTCCAGGAACAAATCAGGCTGGCATCGTCGGGTAGAGAAAGGGCTACATGGAACATATGACCTTCCCAATATTATCAGTCATAGTTTACCTGCCGGCCGTTGGCGCATTGCTGCTTGCCCTTCTGGTGCCGGGTAAAAAGGTTAACCTCATCCGGAATACAGCGCTGGTAATCGCCGTCGCGGATTTCCTGGTTTCCATGGTGCTCCTTGCCCAATACAACGTCGGGCAATCCGGGTTCCAGTTTGTGGAGAGGGCCAGGTGGATTCCGGGGCTCGGTATCAGCTACATCATGGGAGTGGACGGGATCAGCCTTCTTCTGGCCCTGCTGACCACGCTCCTCGGTGTGATCGCCATTTTATCCTCTTTCTCGGCCATCAAGGACCGTGTCAAAGAATATATGGTTGCTTTCCTGGTTCTTCAGTCCGCCATGCTGGGTGTGTTCTTTGCTCTCGATCTCGTCCTTTTCTATGTTTTCTGGGAAATTGAGCTGATCCCCATGGCGCTCATTATCGGCGTATGGGGTGGGCAGCGCCGAATTTACGCAGCGGTGAAGTTCTTCCTTTACACCCTGATCGGCAGTCTCTTCATGCTTATAGGTTTTCTGCTCATATATTTTTCATACCATTCGGCCACCGGGGTCTATACCTTCGATGTCATCAGGCTGCTCACGTCCAATATCCCGAGGAATGTCCAGATGTGGGCCTTCTGGGGGCTATTCCTCGGGTTCGCCATCAAGGTTCCTCTTTTCCCCTTCCACACGTGGCTTCCCGACGCACATGTTGAGGCGCCCACCGCAGGTTCAGTGATCCTTGCGGGTGTTCTGCTGAAAATGGGAACGTACGGTTTTGTCCGGTTTTCCCTCCCAATCCTGCCCGACGCCGCCATCAGGGCGATTCCGGTGGTTCTGGCCCTTTCAGTCATCGGAATCATTTACGGTGCTCTGGTGGCCTGGGTGCAGCCTGATGCCAAGAAACTTGTCGCCTATTCATCCGTGAGCCATCTGGGTTTTGTAATGCTGGGAATCTTTACCCTCTCTTTCCAGGGTCTGCAGGGCGGTATCCTCCAGATGATAAACCATGGGCTCTCCACCGGAGCTCTGTTCCTTCTCGTCGGGATTATCTATGAACGAAGGCATACCCGGCTTCTGGATGATTTCGGTGGTCTGGCCTCGGTGATGCCTGTTTATGCGGCAATTCTTGGAATTGCCACTTTCTCCTCCATTGGGCTTCCAGGGCTCAACGGTTTTGTCGGTGAATTTCTGATTCTTCTCGGGGCATTTAAATCCGGATTGTTTGTCTTTGGCGTCCTGGCGTCAACCGGCATTATCCTCGGGGCGGTATATATGCTTCACATGTACAAGAAGATAATGTTCGGAGAGATCACCCACGAGGAGAACCGCAAACTTTTGGATATCAACATGCGTGAGATAGCTACTCTGGCGCCCCTGGTCGTTCTGATGTTCTGGGTGGGGATCTATCCCAAACCGTTTCTGAAAATTATTGAACCGGCGGCGAAACAGGTGGTCTTGCGGGTGGAATCAGCCAAATCCGCACGGATCGAGCTGAAAAAGGCGCAATCCGCCGGCCTGGATGTGGATTCTTCCGCGGTCAAGTTGGCTGTGAATGTGGATCGGCATTCCATTACGTTCAACGGCGTTAACGCTCTCCCCCCGGTTGAGGGGTTGAATTAAGGAAAAGTGCCCATGCAGAGTTTGACTATTCTTATCCCGGATTTCAGGGTCATTGCTCCGGAGTTGATACTCACGGCGACCGCATTCCTGGTCGTTCTTTGGGAACTGGTCACCCGGACGAAGAAGCATAGCGCATCCTTTACTATCGGTATGGCCGGGGCTGTTGTGGCGCTTGCGGTGACCCTGTCCGAGGCCGGTCTTAACGTCTCGACTTTCGGAAATTCGATTGTTCTTGATCCCTACGCAACCTTCTTCAAGGTGATATTTCTGTTCGGGCTGATTCTTACCATGACGCTTTCGCTCCGCTTCATGAAGGAAGGCGGGACCGGGGACCACGCGGAATATTATGCCCTTCTCCTTCTGGCTACGGTCGGAATGATGGTAATGGCCGTGGGAAGGGAACTTATCACCATCTTCCTGGGCCTGGAGATACTCTCTATTTCCCTCTATATTCTGGCCGGATTTTTCAGGACTGATCTTAAATCAAACGAGGCCGGGCTGAAATATTTCATTCTGGGCTCTGTTGCCACCTGCATCACGCTTTTTGGAATGTCCTATATTTACGGTGTCACCGGCAGCACGCATTTTGATAAAATCGCCGACGCCATCAACTCCCATCCGGCGTTACTCAAAGACGTTCCTCTCCTGGCCGGGATGTTCATGGTGCTGGTTGGTTTTTCCTTCAAAATATCCGTTGTTCCATTCCACATGTGGACCCCCGATGTATATCAGGGCGCTCCCACCCCGGTGACAGGCTTTATGTCGGCCGGTCCCAAGGCAGCCGGGTTGGCGGCGCTTATCCGAATTTTAATGGAAGCGCTCCCCCAGATGAAGGGGGACTGGGAGGTCCTCGTCGTTGTCCTCAGTGTATTGACAATGACCCTGGGAAACCTCACTGCGCTGAGACAAAAAAACGTAAAACGGATGCTGGCCTATTCCTCAATAGCCCATGTTGGATACATCCTTATTGGAGTGGTTGCTTCGGTGAACGGCCGGCCTGATCGTGCCATATCTTCCGTCATGTTTTACCTTCTGTCGTACACTTTCATGAATATCGGCGCTTTTGCGATCCTTATATATCTCAAACGTGAGAATATGACGGGAGAGAACCTGGACGACTTTCAGGGGCTGTCCAGACGGGCGCCGGGCGCTGCGCTGGCCATGATGATCTTCATGCTTTCCCTGGCGGGGATTCCCCCCACGGCAGGATTCGCTGCCAAGCTGTATGTGTTTTATGCCGGTATACAGGGGGGGTATTACACCCTTGTCGTGATCGGACTTCTTAACAGTGTTGTAGCGGCGTTCTACTACCTCCGCATTATTGTCCTCATGTATATGAGAGAGCCCGAGGGCGAGTTTGCCGTCTCCCCCCGCTCACTGATCCTATGGGCCGGAATAGCTCTGGCATTGACCGGCACTCTCATTCTGGGAATTCTGCCGGGCGGCGTTCTGGAGGCTGCGAGGCTGTCGGTCCTGTCTCTCATGTAACAACTGCATATCTCACCACCGGTCCGGCACGCCTGCGGCTTGGCCTCCCAATCCTACTCCGAGAATTCCTTCTGGTAAGCTTTTCCCGATCCCATCATTATGCTTATGGGTTTCAACTCCTCCACATTTTCGCACAGGATCTTGACAGCCGAGGCGATGGGGACGGAGAGGAGCGCCCCGATAATTCCCCATAGCCAGCCCCAGAACAACAGGGACAGAAGGATTACCACCGGGCTCAGGTTCAATCTGTCCCCAACCACCTTGGGTGCGACGGCGCCTCCGATGATCATGTGAATGGTCAGAAGCGCGGCCAACGTCGCCACTCCAGGCCAGAACGCGGGGAAGAACTGAATGAACGCAAGGAGAATGGGAGGAACCGCAGAGATTATGGATCCAATAGTGGGGATGAAGTTGAGGAGAAAAGCCAACGCACCCCACGTTACCGCGAAGTCTACTCCAATTACGGTCAGTGAGAGCCAGACGAGGACTCCGGTGACAAGGCTGATGATGAACTGCATAACCAGGTAGCGGCTGAACTGGGAAGATATGGTGTTGATGATGAGGGTAACCTTCCCGGCATTTTCGTCTGAGAGGGCTTTTTTGATCTTGAACCTGAGATATGGATTGCCGAGGAGGATGAACACCAGGAAGATAATCACGAGAATCAGGTTGTTCAGAATGAACAGGAGCGATCCGGACAGTTTCACGAGGAACGTGCGCAGGGTGACCATCCAGTTCACGTCGGAAAGTGGGTTATGGACCAGGTTCAACCTGTTGCCCGCAAGCTGGACAATCTCATTGAACCGGCTATGATATTTTGGAAACGCGGTGATGACTGTAGTTATTCGGCCGTTGAGGAAAATGATGCCAATGTAGAGGATCCCCATGAGCAGGGCCAGGACAAGTAAAATGGCTATGGGTCTGGGGACCTTCTTTCCTGCTATCATATTGACGGCAGGCGCCAGAATGAAGGAGAGCAGCCACGCAATTATCAGAGGAAGGATTACGGACTGGGCCTGCTGCAATACGAAACCCACCGCCACAGTCGTCAACACGGCCAGCAGGGCCACGGAGATCCTGTTCTGTTCAATTCCCATCCAAGCCGCCTGTCCTGTCCTCTATGCCGGGAACACTCATGGGCCGACTGTATAATATTTCCGGTTCATAGGGAACCACTCATCTCTACACTCCTTGCCGGTATGGGAGTAAGGGGGAGTGAAGGTATCGAAGCATCGAGGTTACCGGAACCAAAAGGTATTGCCGTAAAAAGGCAGGAAAGATAGGATGAATGCCAGGGGCTGAAATGAAGGGGTATGACCCCCGGGAATAAGGAGGCGCAGGTGACAGGATCTTTGTTGGTCGGCATTTTAATCGGGGCCGCTTGCGCCTTCGCTGTCGGCCTGTTCAGGCCGATCCTTTTTCCTGGCCGCCCGGGAAAGGGGAAAGCCCCTGCCGTTGCCGGGGATGTGTCCGATCTGGCGTCGGCAAAAAAGAAACTGGCGGAGTTGCAGGAACTTGATGAGAAGATGCTGGATGGATCCCCCGTGGCCTTCGTCCTGCATGACGCTGAGATGAGGGTTGTCAGGGTCAGCCGCGCATTCAGCTCTGTCACCGGCTTTGACCCGGACGAGGTTCTTGGTAAAAAACCTGAGGATTTCATGCCGGAGGGCCCAGGTAAATCAGGAGTCATTCGGAACCTCACCAGGGTGATTGAGCAGGGGACGATCATCGGCCCTCAGGACATCACCGCCCCACTTCCCGGGCGATATACGAAGGAGACCATCCTGCCCCTTTTTGACGACCAGGGCAACGTGTCCCATGCGCTGAGCGTTCTGGAGGACATCACAGATCTTAAGCGGCTGGAGATGGTGCTCAAGAGCAGCGAGGAGAAATACCGCATACTTTTCAATAAGGCCAACGATGGCCTTGTGTTCCACGAAGTCCAGAAGGATGGACGGCCCGGAAGAGTCCTCGAGGTGAACGACAGGCTTTGCGCCATGATCGGCTACACCAGGGAGGAACTCCTGGAAATGACCCCCCTGGATTTCGTCAAGCCGGAGTCCATAACCGACCTGGTTGAGGTTGGGGAAAAGTTCCGGACCGTGGGCAGCGCTGTCTTCGAAAGAATTCTGGTATCGAAGGACGGTGAGAAAGTGCCGGTGGAGGTAAGTTCCCACTTCTTCGAATTTTCAGGTTCCGGGGTTGTGTTGGGCATCATTCGGGACATCACGGGCCGCAAGCTGGCCGAGGACAGGATCAGGGACTCCCTGGCCGAGAAAGAGATCCTCCTGAAGGAGATACATCACAGGGTGAAGAACAACCTGCAGGTTGTTTCCGGCCTCCTTAACCTCCAGTCCCATTATGTCCGGGATGAGGATGTTAAAGCCATCTTCAAGGAGAGCCAGAACAGGGTGAAGACGATGGCGCTGATCCACGAGGAACTGTACCAGGCCAGGGATCTGGCAAGTGTGGTTTTTTCCGACTACATCAGGACCCTTGTCAAAAATCTTTTCACATCCTACATTATCGATCCTGATGCCCTGTCCCTTGAGCTGGATCTCGAGGATGTCAATATGGTCGTGGATACGGCCATTCCATGCGGCCTGATCCTCAATGAGCTGGTGAGTAATTCGCTTAAACATGCTTTTCCTGGAGGCCGGCACGGAACTATAAAGGTTCGGTTCGTATCCAACGGCGAAAAGAGATATACTTTATCCGTGGCCGACGACGGTGTGGGCTTTCCGAAGGATCTGGATGTTTTCAGGATCAAATCTCTCGGCTTGAAGCTGGTCAGTCTCCTGGTCGAACAGCTTGGCGGTACAATAGAACTGGAAAGGAAGGGAGGGGCACGGTTCACCGTTTCCTTTGAGGAGTACCGCGAGGCCGGAATCGACATGACCTGATCATTCATCGAAAAAATCCAACCGGTATTAAATGATGCTCAAGGTGGTAAATCTCTCCAAATCATACGGCTCCAACGTCCTTTTCGACGAGGTGACTTTCAGCATCAACCGGGGCGAACGGGTGGGACTTGTGGGCCGAAACGGGCATGGCAAGACCACTCTCCTTCGTCTTGTCACCGGTGAGGAGTCTCCGGACTCGGGAAGTCTCGCGATTCCCAGAGGTTACCGTATTGGACATCTTGCTCAAACACTCCAGTTTTCCCAGCCGACCGCTCTCATGGAGGCGGCTCAGGGTCTGCAGCACAGTGAGCGTGACGATCTGTGGAAGGCCGAAAAGGTTCTGGCCGGGCTTGGATTTTCCAGCGGTGACCAGGGACGTTCCCCTCTGGAATTTTCCGGCGGCTTCCAGGTACGCCTGAACCTTGCGAGGCTTCTGGTCTCCCGGCCTGATCTCCTCCTCCTCGATGAACCCACCAACTATCTGGATATCATTGCCATCAGGTGGCTGGAGAGGTTTTTCAAGGCATGGAGCGGCGAAATGCTGCTTATTACGCATGACAGGGGGTTCATGGACAAGGTGACCACCCACACCATGGGGATCCATCGCAGGAAATTCCGGAAGATCCCCGGCGATACCGTGAAATACTATTGCCAGATTGCAACGGAGGAGGAGATTTTTGAAAAATCCCGAGTGAACCTGGAGAAAAAAAGGCGGCATACAGAGGAGTTTATCAGAAAGTTCAGGGCAAAAGCCAGACTCGGAGGCCTTGTCCAGTCCCGCATAAAGACACTGGAGAAGCTTGGCGTTTCGCAGAAGCTCGATCAGATCCGATCACTACATTTTTCCTTCAGGTCGATGCCCTTCAGGTCCAGGGTGATGCTGGATGTCTCCGGCCTTTCCTTCTGCTACCCCGGGCAGCAGATAGAACTGATGGAGGATCTGAATGTGGTTGTGGGCCAGGGAGACCGCATCGGGGTGATCGGTGCCAACGGGAAGGGCAAATCCACACTGTTGCGCCTCCTGGCCGGGGAACTCTCCCCGGGGCGAGGGGAGGTTAAATCCCACCCCAGGCTCAAGGTGGGTTACTATGGCCAGACCAATGTGGAACGCCTTCTGCCGGAGCGCTCCGTGGTTGAGGAGATCAGGTCCTCCGACCCTGATGGGTCCCTCCAGAAGGCCATGTCCATCTGCGGGAGGATGATGTTCGTCTCCGACGACGCCTCGAAAAGAATCTCTGTCCTGTCAGGCGGCGAGAAATGCAGGGTCCTTCTGGGAAAGCTTCTGCTGGATCCTGTTCACCTCCTTCTTCTCGATGAGCCTACCAACCATCTTGACATGGAGTCCGGCGAGGCCCTTTTCGACGCGCTGGGGCGGTTTGACGGGGCGCTTGTCATGGTTACCCACAATGAGCGGTTTCTGGATGCGTTTGCCAACCGTTTGATCGTGTTTGACAATGGCGCGGTATCTGTTTTTGAAGGGACATATAAACAGTTTATCCGGGAGATGGGCTGGCGGGCAGAGGAACCCGTCGAGGGTCACAAGGGCCAGAGAAAAAAGGACAGGGTATCCAGGTCGACTCGAAGCAAGGCAGCTCGCAAAGAAAGAGCCGATGCCATCCGCGAACGTTCCCGGACTCTCCGGCCCCTTGAGGCCAAGGCCGATGAGCTGGAGAAAACTATTGCGGTCCTGGAGCGGAGCTTACGGGAAAATGAGGAAGCCCTGGTAAATGCATCCACCGCCGGAACCGTGGAAAGGATCCCGGAACTTTCAAGACAAAACCATGGGCTTTCAGCCGACATCGAAAGACATTATGAACTTTTATGCCTGGCAACCGAAGATCTGGAGACCACCCGCAGGAAGTGGGAGAATGAAAAGTAAACCTGACATCATTAACGGGCTTAATTTCCGAATCATCGCGCCGGTTGTATTCATCCTGTCGCTCATAGGGGTTGGGTTGCGCGTTTTCGTCTTTGGCGCCCTCAGGGATTATCAGGTCCGTTTCATCAACTACGCTTACCTGACCACGGTTCTCATACTTGCGTTCGCCGCGGTCCTCCTTTACCTTTTGCTGCGCTGGAATATCAACAGGCCTATTGGGCAGATAATCCGTTCCATGGAGAAGGATGATCTCCCTGCCTGTCGGGGAACCCGGGAGTTTGAGCGCCTGGCCGGCGGCATAGGGAGGATGAGGGAAAGCGAGGTAAAGTACAGGTTTCTCACAGAAAACGTCACCGATATCATCTGGACCATGAACCTCGATTTCAACTGGACATACATCAGCCCGTCGGTAACGCGCATGCGTGGCTATTCGGTGGACGAAATGATTCAGATGAAACTGAAGGATACGGTTACCCCGGATTCCTTCAGGATAGTCCAGCGATACTTTGAAGAGGAAATCGCTCTTGAGTCCACAGGCGGCGGGGACCCCGACCGGTCCAGGACCCTTGAGCTGGAGTTTATCCATAAGGATGGTGGCACGGTCTGGGGGGAGGTTACGATCCGGTTTCTTCGTGATACGGACGGGAAGGCCATCGGCCTGATGGGGGTGACCCGTGATATCAGCAAGAGAAAGCTGGCCGAGGATGCCCTGAAAGAGTCGGAGGAACGGTTCAGGACGGCGTTCAGGACCAGCCCCGATTCCATCAACATCAACCGGCTGGAAGATGGGATATACATCGACATCAACGAGGGCTTCACTGGTATTACCGGGTACTCCAGGGAGGATGTTCTGGGAAAATCCTCTTTGGAAATAGACGTCTGGGCCGACCCCGGGGACAGGGAAAAGCTTGTCGAAGGTTTGAAGAGGACCGGCAAGGTGGAAAATATGGAGGCTATCTTTCGCATGAAAGACGGCCGGTTGGTAACGGGCCTCATGTCAGCCAAATCCTTCAGCCTGAGAGGGGTGCCGCACATCCTTTCCGTAACGCGGGACATCAATGAACTCAAGGCGGCTCAGGACATGCTGACCGCGTCAGTGGAGGAAAAGGATCTGCTTCTCAAGGAGATCCACCACCGCGTCAAGAACAACCTTCAGGTTATCTCCGGGCTCATGAATCTTCAGGCGCATCACGTCACTGACGATGAGACAAGGAATATCTACAGGGAGAGCCAGAACAGGGTCATCACCATGGCGCTCATTCACGAGGAGCTCTACCAGGCCGCTGACCTGGCTCATGTGGATCTGGCCGCCTACATACAGAACCTGACGTCCAACCTGTTCCAGTCATACGGGGCAAAGCAGGACCGGGTTAAGCTCATCCTGGAGACGGAACATATCGAGATGGTGGTGGATACCGCCATTCCGTGCGGTCTCATCATCAACGAGCTGATATCCAACTCTCTCCAGCACGCTTTTCCCGGTGGGAGGGAGGGCGAGATACGCATCGGATTCAGGGAGTTGGCCCGCGGTGAGTATGAGTTGACTGTTTCAGACAATGGAGTAGGGTTGCCGGACGGGTTTGATGTTCGCGAAACAAAATCCATGGGCCTGCAACTTGTGGCGCTTCTGGTTGACCAGCTCGGCGGCGCTCTTGATGTGTCCGGCGGGGATGGGGCCCGATTTTCGATGAGATTCCACGAGTACCTGGAGGCCGGCACTGCGCTGTATTAGCGGTGAATGGATGGGGGGCAGGCCCACTGTGTTATGATTTTCTCTGGACTCTGGACTCTGGACTCTGGACTCTGGACTCTGGACTCCATGTCGCGCCGTAGCTCATTGAGAGAAGGCGGATGGACTGTGGAAAACCGGAACAAACAGGAGGTCAAGGGATATGCCGTCGTTTGACATTGTAAGCAAGGTGGATATGCAGGAAGTGGACAATGCGATCAACAATACCAGAAAAGAGATTATGACACGCTATGATCTCCGCCGGGGTAAATCAGAGGTGGATCTCAACCGGGAAGGGGGCACCATAAAAATGGTCGCTGAGGACAAGATGAAGATGAAGGCGATCCAGGATATTATTGTCTCCAATCTGGTCCGCCGCAAGATCGACCCGAAATGTCTTGCTGTAGGCGACCCGGAGGGAACCTCCGGAGGACAGCTGAAATGCGAGGCTGTGATCAATCAGGGCATCGAAAGGGACCTTGCCCAAAAGATAGTCAAGCTGATTAAGGACCGGAAGCTCAAGGTTCAGGCCGCCATCCAGGATGACCAGGTGAGGGTGACCGGGAAAAAGCTCGATGACCTCCAGAATGTCATAGGGATGCTTAAGGGCACGGATCTGGAAATCCCGCTTCAGTTCGTCAACATGAAAAGCTGAAAGGCCTCATTTTCGGCGCCGCTCACACCCTCCCATGGCAAACTGCAGGTGTTAACAGGCCGCAGGTTGCCATCCGCTGTGGATGTATAGTACATTGCCTGTAATGAGTCCAGATTCATGACGATTCCGTATGGACACCGGATATTCGGTAGTTTTTTTTGAAAAGAAAGGTGAGAAAAATGAAAAAGATCATCATTTTACTTGCAGCGGGGTCTTTTCTTCTTTGCGGGTCTGTACAGGCTGCTGATACCTTCAACCTGGTTATTATGGCCTCCAGGAATGCCAGGGTGGAGGGCCCGAAATATGCCGTGCTCAGTAAATATATCCAGGCCAGGATCGATGGTTTTCCATCCATCAGGCTCAAGATAGCTAAAGACTACCCCGATGCCGTGAACCTTTTTCGGTCGGGAGAGGCTGACGGGATGTTTTCCGGCGCCTTCAGGGGTATGAGCACATTTCAAGGGAAGCGGGTTGCATACACTGCTTTGGCCTCGTCGGGAGAGATATTTGCCCGAACCCTGCTGAAGGAAGGGACAAAACCCGAGAATTATTTCACCCCACTTATAGTAAAGTCACATCAGACCGCACTCAACGCGGTCAGAAACGGCGCTGCGGACTATGCGATTTTCAAGAACCTGGTGTGGGACCAGAGCAAGTACCCCGACCTGGAGATTATTGGAGGGGATGTTGCTGAAAATCCCAACAACACCCTTATCCTGACCAACAGGACCTACGACAGGCTTGGAAAGAAACTGGGGAACGTGCTTACCGGGCTTGGCAACGACAGGTCACCGTTGGCCATGGAGGTCAAAGAGGCCTTTAAGGCCAGGACGTTCATCAGGACAACGGAGGGTGACTTCAGCCATACCTACGATAATATTAAAAAAGCCCACATTGATCCTGAAACCTTCAACTTCAGTTTCTGATCGGATTTGCTATACGAAAATGTTGCTGTTTTTATGCGAGGGCGAGTGAGAAAAAATGAAAATAGTCCATAAGATTTCCCTTTTTATGCTGGTTTTTTTCGGGGTTGGCCTGTTTTTGGGAGGCACGATTACATACAGTTCCATTAAGGGTGTGCGTTCCGAGATGTATAAATGGTTTGACGGCAATGCCCAGACCCTGGCTGCCTCCATTGGGAGCAAGACGCTGGAAAGCCTCCATTATTTCGATTACCAGGCCATTGAGCAGACATTGACCGACGATGTTCAACAGGACGGGAACCTGGTTTACGGCCTTGTCCAGTTCGGAACCGACCTCTCCGAGATGAAGGAAGCCGGTGACCCTGGAAAAGGGCCCTACAGGGAATACGTGTTCAACATTGTTGAGGACGGTAAAACCATGGGAAAGGTTACCATCCACTATTCAACCGGTGTTATTGAGGAGAAACTCGCCTCCCTGATAAGAATGCTCGGCCTGGGCGCCGCAGTCACCGTGGTCATCCTCCTGGTTTCACTCTATGGTTTGGTCGTCTTCCTTGTTAACAGGCCTCTGGTTACACTTGTCAAGAACACAAGGGAAATAGCGGCTGGAAATCTGCTGGCAGAGACGAAAGTAGCTACCAATGATGAGTTTGGCCAACTTTCGGATACGTTCAATCAGATGCGGGGCAGCCTGGTTGACATGGTCGGCAGGGTTCGAAACACTTTCGCGGATTTGAATGCCGGGGCGATGGAGATATCCAACGTATCCAGTGACCTGTCCATGGGGACCGATCGTCAGACCGGTGCGGTCAATGACGCCTCCGTCTCCATTGAGGAGATGAGCAGGACCATGAAAACGATCTCCGAAAGTGTGGAAGGAATGTCAAGATCGGCCGAGGAAAATTCCTCGTCTGTCCTTGAAATCGGAGCCTCTATCGAGAAGGTTTCCGAAAGCGCCGGGAGCCTGTCAACCTCTATTGAGCAGACATCGTCCTCAATCAACCAGATGAATTCATCCATTCATGGCGTTGCCGAAAACGTGGAGAAACTGTCGGCGGGCATTTCCGAGGTCACATCCGCAATTACTGAAACGGACCAATCCATCAAGGCGGTGGAAGAGAAGGCGAAAAGGGCCTATGAACTTTCTGAGATGGTCTCGGGGGCCGTGGCGCTGGAGGGCGTAAAATCGGTCGAAAAAGCAGTCACCGGCATTGTCGAGGCCAAGGAGATTGTGGACACTGCGGCCGGCGCAATTGAAAATCTGGCCGAGAAAACCAAGGATATAGGAAAAATCGTCGAGATCATTGAGGAGGTCAACGATCAAACTGGTCTGCTGGCCCTTAACGCCGCTATTATTGCGGCTCAGGCCGGTGAGCATGGAAAGAGTTTTGCGGTGGTAGCCGGCGAAATGCGTGACCTGGCCGATAAGACAACGGACTCAACCAAGGAAATTACCACACTGATTTCCAGCACACAGAAAGAATCGAAAAAAGCTGTTGAGAGCGTGAACCTTGGAGTAAGAAGGGTCGAAGAGGGGGTCGAACTCATCAGGGCGGTAAGTGAGACATTCAAGATTGCCGGCGAAAACACACAGGAGGCGGCGGAGGCATCCAAGGCCATAGCCCTCACAACGACGGAGCAGGCGGACTCCATCAGGCAGCTCATGGTGATGGCCAACGGTATGTCCGAAAAGTTTCAGCAGATAGCCGAGGCCACCAGGGAGCAGTCTCTGGGCAGTGAACAGATCATCCTGGCGGTGGAAAACATGAAAAATCTGGCCGGGGTCGTGACAATGGCCACCAGCGAACAGGCCAAGGGTGTCACCGGGATCGGAAAATCCAGCGAAGAGACGATGATGATGGCAAAGAGAATTCTGGAATCAATCAAGGAGGAGGCCATGGCCAGTGATACGATTGTCGGCAATGTTCTGGAAATCAAGAACATTACCCAATCCAGCCTCAGTGCAGCAAAACATCTTGACACGATGGTCAAAAAATTGACCGATCAGGCCGGTCTCCTGAAAGAGGAAATCGACCGCTTCCGTACAGAGGAATAGCTATAGGCCTCCTGAGGCTGCCGCGGTTCGGGGCTCGGCCTCGCAGTGGCAGAAACAGTCATTGCGAACTTAACCCGTGTGAAGCAATCGTGCATGCCGGTATTGCTTTGCGTTGATTCCTGCCCGGTAACAGTACCCTATGCATTCATTTTTCGTCACATGCCCCCTCGGGATCGAATCGCTTCTCGCCGACGAACTGCGCGGCATGGAAGCTTCAAACGTGAAGGAGACCCGTTCCGGGGTGTCCTTCGATGGCGCTGTGGAAACGGCCCTCCGGGTCTGCCTCTGGTCGAGGTTTGCCAATCGTGTTCTGATGCCCCTGGCGGTCTTTCATGCTGCGACCCCCGAGGATCTTTATGATGGCGCCCGGTCCATCCCCTGGGAGGACCACCTTTCCCCGGACAGCACCCTGGCCGTAGACGCGACCGTCTCCGGCTCGGAAATATCACACTCCCGGTACGCCGCACTGAAGATCAAGGACGCGGTAGTTGACCGCTTTCGGGACCAGTTTGGCCGGCGCCCATCCGTACAGGTCAATAATCCCGATCTGCGCATAAACGCCCACATCCACCGAAACGAGGCGACCATCAGCCTCGACCTTTCCGGTGAGAGTCTCCACAAACGCGGATATCGCCGCAATAAGGGGACTGCCCCCCTGAAGGAGAACCTTGCCGCCGCCATTCTCGCCAGAGCCGGTTGGCCGCAGATGGCAGCCGAGGGCCGGTCGTTTATCGACCCGATGTGCGGTGCGGGAACCCTGCCCATCGAGGCGGCCCTCATGGCCGCGGATATTGCCCCGGGGCTTTTACGAACCTATTTCGGGTTTACGGGCTGGAAGGGGTTCGACCCAAGGGTCTGGACACATTTGCAGGTGGAGGCCCGATACCGGAAACAGGATGGGCTCACCCGTTTGCCGATTATAAATGGATATGATTCGGACGGCAAAATCCTGAAATCTGCCCGCGAAAATGTGAATCGGGCGGGACTGGAGGGAAAAATAACCTTCCAGCGCAGGGATATAGGTGCTCTTCGTTCCCCGGAGGAGGGAATTCGTGGCCTCGTGGCGGTCAACCCGCCCTACGGGGTCCGGCAGGGCGAGCTTGACAGATTAAAGGGGCTTTACGAAATGCTGGGGGATACGCTCAGGAAAAATTTTGAGGGCTGGAACGCCTCTGTTTTTACGGGAAACCCCGACCTCGGAAAGATGATGGGAATGCGGGCCACCAGGACTCACACCCTGTATAATGGCGCTATCAGGTGCAAGCTCATCCACTTTAATGTCGAAAAAGACCGTTTTTTCCAGGAAACACTGACGGCGGGGGGGTGGCCCAAAATTCCGAATCCCACCGCCTTTCGGGAGACCGGCGGGGAGATGTTTGCCAACCGCCTTCGCAAAAACATCCGTACCATCGGCAAGTGGGCAAAGAAGGAAGGGATCTCCTGTTACCGAATCTACGGGGCGGATGTCCCGGAGTACAATGTCGCGGTGGATCTTTACGGAGACCTGGTTCATGTTCAGGAGTACCGTGCGCCGGTCACGGTAGACGCGGAGGATGCCAAAGCCCGGCTACAGCAGGTGATGTCCATCATCCCGGAAGTGTTGAAGACCCCCGCGGAAAAGATTTTTCTGAAAGTCAGGGAGCGTCAGAGGGGCCGGAGCCAGTATGAAAAACTGCGTGAATCGGGGCGTTTTCACGAGATGGTCGAGGGAGGGCTGAAGTTCCTCGTCAACCTGGAGGACTACCTCGACACCGGTCTTTTTCTGGACCATCGGCTAACGCGGGCGATGATCCGGGAAATGGCCCGGGGAAAAACATTTTTGAACCTTTTCGCATACACTGGCGCAGCCTCTGTCTACGCAGCTGCGGGCGGCGCTTCCTCCACCACCTCCGTGGACATGTCCAACACCTATACCGATTGGGCTCGAAAAAACATGGCATTGAACGGCCTGAAGGGGAAGGACCACCGTTTCATCAAGGCCGACTGCATCAAATGGGTCAGGAATACGAAGGCCCGCTATCACCTGATCTTCCTGGACCCCCCCACCTTTTCGGCATCCAGGGGGATGGAAGGCACCTTCGATGTTCAAAGGGACCACATAACGCTGATAACGGAGACCGCTAAACTCCTGTACGGGGACGGCACACTCATTTTCTCCAATAATCGTCGGGGATTTGAGATGGGCTCCGACTCCCTTGCCGACCTCAATGTTGAGGACATCACCGCCCGAACAATTCCCAGGGACTTCGCCAGAAACCCGGGGGTACACAACTGCTGGAGGATCACGAGGAAAAGTTGATGACTTTTTACGACCCTGTCAAAATTAACATATCAAGATTGACGGACTTGATTTTCTCCCATGTGAGCGTGTAATCTAAGTGCAGGGAGAGGGGCAGCCATCTCGAAACCGGTTCGAGTGGCTGGAGCCGTTTGTTACGGGAGGAAGTCAAAAATGTCAGCCGTATCCACGAAGGATTTCAATAGAGCGCTGGAGATAGGGCGTCCACCAAATATAGTCAAGCTGTTTCCAAATTCCAGAGCTCTCCTCGTGAGCGGAAAAGCCATTGATCGGGCCATGATAGCCAAGGGCCGGGCAATGACAATCGCAGCCAACGGCAGGAACCAGTTCGTCATCAGGGGAGTTCTGCGTGCAGCCCAGAGAGCCAACGCCGCCATCATTCTGGAGATTGCCAAGTCCGAGGGCGGCGTCAGCGCCTACTGTGATGTCAGCTTCTGGAACCTGGCCCGGGTGGCCGATTCCCTGGCCAACGAGATGGGCATCACCGTTCCGGTTGCCATCCATGCTGACCATTATGGCATCAAGAACGATGTCGATGTCGCGGCGGCCCGTGTGGAGATCCCCACCCTGTTTGGCGCTGGGATCACTTCCATTGCCATCGATGCTTCGCACCTCCAAGACGACAGGAACCTGCTGGCCGGTATCGAACTTGCGGGCTATGTCCCCGGGTGGGCCGGCCTGGAAACGGAGGTAGGTGAGATCAAGGGCAAAGAAGGGCTGTCCACCGAGGCCGAGGCCCTTTTTCTGATCAGGGGGCTTAACGCTCACGGCATATTTCCGGACTGGATCGCCCTGAACAACGGCACGACCCACGGGATCGAACAGAGCGACGCCGGCATCCAGGTGGGTCTCACCACACGAATCCACGCCGCCCTGAAGCCTTACATGGTTTCCGGCGCCCAGCACGGCACATCCGGGAACAGCAGTGACAGGCTTCGAAAAATCGTCGGGGAGACCTTCACCACCAAAGCCAATGTTGCCACCGCTTTGCAGATGGTGAGCTGGGGAGTTCGGGTCAACGATTACGGAAACGCGTTTTTAGACGACGATGGTGAGTTTGCAAAGGTGTCGGGTGATGGGGTCTCCGACGAACTGTGGGCGAAGATGGTGGCATACGCAAAGGAGAACGGGATCAGGGGCGTCAACTACAAGAAGCTGAACCGTCCTTTCGAAAACCACCTTCTCAGCCAGCCTGCGGAAATAAGGGAGAGGAGTGTTCAGGCCGTTGAGGACTTCGTATACCATCTGCTTAAGGATGTTTTTAACGCCGTGGACACAGCTCCTCTGGCCATCCGGTCTATCCTTCAGGCCGGCTCCTTCGACCTGGGTCCCAAAGTGGGGAGGATCGAGGACCCGGAACAGTGGACGGAAAAACAGATTATCAAGATGGCCGGCGAGATCAACACCGACAGGGGTCAGGGTGGGGATTTCGACGACTGAACGGTCCTTCCTGCCGGGTTCAACTTGAAAATTCTCCTTCTGTCGGCGTACGATGCTTCCAGCCACAGGATGTGGCGGGAAGGGCTGGTCCGTCACCTTTCCGCTCATGAGTGGACGGTTCTGACCCTTCCTCCCAGGATGTTTGCCTGGCGCAGCCGCGGGAACGCACTCTCATGGGCGTACGGATCACGGGAAATCCTCTTGGCAGGGTACGATAGAATTATCGCCACCTCCATGACGAATCTGGCTGAATTGCGGGGACTCGTGCCGGAGCTGGCGGGCATCCCCACGGTGGCCTATTTTCACGAGAACCAGTTTGCCTATCCGGAACGCCTGGCGAGAAAAGAAGGGCAGAACTACAAGCTCACCAATCTTTTTACAGCGCTTGCGGCTGACCGGGTGGTCTTTAATTCTGCCTTCAACCATGACACCATGATTGAGGGAGCGGTGAGGCTTCTCAAGGGATTCCCGGACTGCGTGCCTCCCGGTATTGTCGAGGATTTAGCATCCCGTTCTGCAATTCTCCCGGTCCCCCTTCCAGGTCATTGTTTTGTGGAGCACCGGCAGCCGGCCCGTTCGGTCCCACTGACGCTGGTGTGGAATCACCGGTGGGAACATGATAAGGCGCCGGAACGGTTCTTCGCGGTCCTTTTCAGGCTCGCGGACCTGGAGGCGCCGTTCAGGGTGCACGTGGTGGGGCAAAGATTCAGGGACTGTCCACCCATATTCGATGAGGCGCGAGATCGGCTGGGGGACCATATTGCCACATGGGGCTTTGCGAAGGACGGTGACGATTATCGCAGGATTCTCCAGACAAGCGATGTGGTAGTTTCCACCGCCCTCCACGATTTCCAGGGATTAGCTGTACTTGAGGCCGTGGCCGCGGGGTGTATACCCATGGTCCCGGAACGGCTTGCCTACGCGGAGTTCTTCCCGGAATTGTTCCGATATCCATCCATGCCGGACAACGTAGAGAAGGAAATAGACGAACTGGCCCGCCGGCTTCATATGATGTGCTTGGACCCACTGGCTGTCAGGGAAATTGCTCCCCCTTCCCTCGAATGGCTCTCATGGCGGACAATGGCCGGGAAGTATGAGGATTTATTGACAGGGGTCAATGCCTCTCGCCGTGATAAGATATAAGATGCTTTTCACGACTCTATCAATATGAATTTATTCAATCCGTCCAAAGTAACTGAAGCAACTTCACAGGGAGAAAAACATGGCGCAGATCAAAGGTATTTCAGGGGGGCTTCCTCCCTCGAAGGCAGTCGATCTTGAAAAGATGGTGGAATATTCAGATGGTTCCATCGTGAGCAGAGCCCTCGTCCAGAGCAAAGTGGGAACGGTGACCCTCTTTGCTTTCGATAAGGGGCAGGGATTAAGTGAGCACTCGGCGCCGTTTGACGCCATCGTGCAGGTTCTTGACGGGACGGCGGAGGTGGTTATCGGAGGAGAACCGGTGTTGACATCCGCCGGCCAGACGGTCCTCATGCCCGCCGACATACCACACGCGGTCAATGCGCCTGAACGCTTCAAGATGCTGCTGGTAATGATCCGGGGGTAAGAGGAGATCCTGATGGCGAAGGACTGCGGTGAGCTTGTGCGTTTCATGGAGGAAGATATCCCGTTCAACAAGCTGCTGGGCATTAAAGTGGAAGAGTGCAGGGAGGGGTTTGCCAGGGTAACGGTTCCCTTCAGGGATGAGCTGGTTGGTGACGCCAGGAGGCCCGCTTTGCACGGCGGGGTCCTCTCCGCCGTGATCGACGCGTGCGGCGGCCTTGCGGTGTGGTCCCGGTTCGAGCTTCGGGATCTCATCGCCACTGTTGACATGAGAACCGATTTTCTCAGGCCCGGCCCGAACTGCGATATCTGTGTTGAGTCCAATGTGGTCCGCATGGGCAACCGTGTCAGCGTCGTCCATTCCATTGTGTATCCCGCCGGCGACAGGAGCACGATCGTTGCGGAAGGCAGGGCGGTATACAACACACGCCGAGCCGACGACAGGTAAATTAATCATGTTTCTCGCGGGCGTGAGAAATGACCCGTTTTTATTTCCTGGCCTTGCCGTAAAGGGCCATCATCTCCGGGTTTACCATGGCCGGGTCCGGGACGAATCCTGGATCGAGGACATACGATTCCCTTAGCGCCATTATGGCCTTTTTCCTTTCCCCGAACGCATAATAACATGAGGCCAGCAGGCGAAGGGTTTTTGCCCGATCTTTTCCCCTGAGCATGGGAAGGCCGCTCTCCATCAGGTCCCTGGCTTTTTCAAACTCTCCTCTCCTGAAGGCCCTCTGGGCCTCTTTCGGCCCTGAGGCTGCAACTTTCGCGATCTTGGAACCGGGATGGGCAACTGCGATTCCAGCGTTCCTTCGGCCCGAAGAACGTATCAGGATCAACGGTATTCTCAGGGCCGTACCGACTGGAACCCGGTCGGGTCGGGCAATGCCGCTTGCCAGCGCGATACTGGTGTACGCTTTGGGGTTGCCGTAAAAGTTCTTCGCTACCGTGGAGAGGCTCTCCCCTCTGCCCAGTTTGTACGGGACCATAACAGGAATTCTCAGCCTGGTCCCGGCCGAAACCGATTGTGGGTTGCGAATTCCGTTGGCCACTGCGAGGATGGGGAAAAGTTTGGGATTTCCCCATGCCTTTTTAGCCAGCACGCTTATGCTTTCCCCACGCTGCATGGTGACCATTTCTGAAAAAGGCAGCCGGATCTTCATGGACGGCCGAACCAAGGCGGGATTTTCGATCCCGTTATACAGAGCGATCTCCCTAAAATGTGACCTGTCCCCGTAAAATTGCAGTGCTATCCCGGCCAGCGATTCCCCCTTCGCAACAGTATGCCGGATCGACGCGGCATGCGGGCTCGGGGGAAATACGGAGAGGATAAACATTGCAACAAGGGTAAATGTCACCGATCTGACGACCTGTTCCGCGGAAGTCATTTTTTCTCCTGCAGAAAATCAACCCTGATGCTTATGGGCTTTTCCCGGGTAATGTCGAGTTTGAAGGTTCGGGAACCGAACCTGGTGTTTGTCAGGACCAGGGTGTGGCGTCCCGGGGAAACCTGAAAGGGTCTGGCCGATGGAGTATAGCCGAGCGTGCTGCCGTCCACGGTGACCTCTGCCCATGGATAGGCGACAATCATGAGGGGAACGGTTCCCAAAGCTCCACCGCTGTCGAAATGCGTTGCTTCCCTGAGGGAGCCGGACAGAACTGCCAGGAGAAACACAGCGGCCAGCACGATCGTGACCACTGCGGGTATGAAGATACTCCTCCCGGAGAGCATGGCCTTCGATGGCGACATTGGGACGGTGGCGCCGGCCTCTCCCTCACGCTGTATCCCGGTGACAAGCCTGGCCAGAGCCCTGGCGGCATCGGGAGCCCTCCTCGGAAGGGTGCGCTGAAGGGCGGCTGCCAGTTCATCCATGGTGGCAAAACGCCGGCGGGATTTTTTTCGCAGGCACTTCATGATAATGCCTGACAGCCTTCTGGAAATACGGGAGTTCAGGCGCCGGGGTCTGACCGGCCGTTTCCGAATGATGGCGTGGGTCAGGGCTACATCGTTGGGGCCGCTGAACGGCTTGGCGCCGGTAACGCATTCGTAAAGGACAATGCCGAGGCTGAAGATGTCCGACACCGGACCGGGGTCCTCCCCCCTGATCTGTTCGGGAGACATATAGGACGGGGTGCCGATGATCTGTCCGGTCGTTGTCAGATCAGCGGTTCCCGCAATGAAGACAATGCCGAAGTCGGCCAGCTTGACATCACCACGGGCCGACAGCATGATGTTGCCCGGCTTGACATCCCTGTGGATCATTCCCCGTTCGTGTGCGTAACTTAGTGCAGCACAAACCTGGATGCAGACCTGGGCGGCGAGGACAGAATCCAGAGCGCCGTGATGGTCAAGGGCCTCCTTCAGTTCCAGGCCCTCGACGTATTCCATGGCGATATATGCCTTGCTGCCCTTTTCCCAGAAGTCGTGGATGGTAATGATATTGGGATGGTCGAGTGATGCCGCTGCCCGGGCCTCCATCTGGAACCTCTCTTTTGCCTTGATGTCGGAAGTTGTGCTGGAAAGGTTAAGCTCTTTGATGGCCACGATCCGGTCAAGAGATTCCTGCCTGGCGCGGTATACTGTCGCCATACCCCCCCGGCCAATCTCATCAAGGACCACATATTTCCCAAGTTTATGGCTCATATGACGTGCAGGATTTTTGCTCCTAGCCTTTCATTAACTCGCCGGCATAAGGTCCCCCATCCGGGCCGAGGATGATGAATTGAAGGACCTGTTTGCCAAGGGTGATCTTGTCGCCGTGTTTGAGAATGCGCTTCTCAACAGGCTTTCCGTTAACCAATGTCCCGTTTGTGCTGCCCATGTCCATGAGGTAGTAGTCATTTCCGAAGGGTTGAACGGCGGCGTGCCGACGGGACGCGTCGGGGTCGTCGATATGTATTTCACAACCAGGGGATCGGCCGATGACCGTCTGCCTGTCGTTCAACAATGGATACTGACTGCCTGCCTTGGCGCCGGTGAGAACAGCCATGTATGCTTTAGCCGGCCGGTCCGGTTTGGCTGCTCCTCTCCTTTTGGGGATGGTCTGGGTAGGGAAAAAGTCGTTTTTGTCGTCAATAGGCATCGGCATCAACCCCAACTGTAGAAGGAATCGTGCCGGCACCGGAGAGGCGCCGTACACGTCGGAAAAAGCCCTTTTTTAGCTATCATAGTTGGGAGAAGAGGTCAAACCAGCGGCAATATGGTCTATAGCAAATCATCAACCCTTTCTGAACAGGATGGTTGTGTCGCCCCAGGTCAGGGCCTCTCCACTCCTTAGGGTGCGGGTGCCCTTTACGGGTTGGTTGTTGACGAGAACAGTCTTGCCGCCGATGGACATCGGAACCGTCATTCCATCGTTGGAAAGGACCCTGGTGATGAGACGGGTCGCTCTGGAGGAACCCTCCACGAGAAGAAACGGATCCTTGGCCATATTGTAGGATGTAAGGCGTCCAGCGGCGAGAAGCCCCACCGGCCCGATAAATCCGAGTAGAAAGAGAACCCAGGAGGATGTACCGGATGTCCCCATGAAGGAGGCCCGGGGAGACAGGTAGCGTGCGTTGAGAATGGACTCAGTGTTCCCCGATGTAAGGCGTAGTGTCACAGGCACAACAGGAGCGTCCGGAATGGTTGAACGGTACCGGACAAGCACCTCCCTGGAAAGTTCCGCAGCGTAGGTCTCAAACAGGGTTGAAAGCTCGGATGGATCCGAGGTAAATACCGCTCTTCCTCCTGTTCTGGCGGCCATATCGCCCAATCTCACACGTCTGGCATCCGGGCCAAGCCCTACGAAAAGAAGGCTTACCCCATCATTTTCAGCGGCTGCAACCGCGTCTCCCATGGAGCTTTCACCTCTGTTTGCCATGCCATCGGTCAGTGTTATGACCACCTTTCTTCCGGCTTCGTTGCGGATCAGGTTGGACCCCGTGACAATTCCGTCGAACAACGCTGTATGTCCCGAGGCGGAGAGATCCGCGACGTTCCTGTAGATGAGGCTCGCCGGAAGCCCGGTCGATATTACATGGACGGCATCGTTGAATGATATGAGGTTGATCCTGGCCTCAGTGGGGATGCTCCTGGAAAACCTGTATACGGCGTCCTTGGCCTCGGCCAGTTTCCGGCCTCGCATGCTTGAGCTCGTGTCAAGGACGATGGAGATGGAGAGCGGGGCATCCCTGGAACCCTTTTTAAGGTCCCTCACCTCGAGAAGAGACGTTTCCTTCTTTCCCTCCAGCACGGCCAGGCCATGGATGCTTCCTGGCCTCAGGTCGCCCGGAAGCACGGCGTAAAGATCCACGACAGGGTATCTTGACGTGTCAACCTGGGTGATGCGGGCGAGCCGGCCGGCCGAAGCTGCATTCAGCCCGGAAGCGGCAGATGGAGCCGGGAAAAGGCCCATGATGCACAGCCCCGCGAGTGCTGCCAGGGAGGCGGTGGAAGCCATGCCTGTTTTCAGACCGGGAGCATTGACCCGCAGAAGTGTTTTGCCGATGGTGATCAGGTCGCCATGGGAAACACCGGCTGCCGTGCCTGCCACCTTGCGTTCGTTCAGGACGCTTCCTGCCGATGAGCCCAGATCTTCGAAGAAAAGCCCGCTCCCCTTGCGGAAAATGCGGGCATGCCTGGGCGCCACCCCGGCTTCGGTCAGGCGGACGGTGCATTTCCCCTCGCTTCCTATGAGGGTATTTTTCCCAAGGGTAAACTCCGATCCCCGCCCGGGACCCTCGAGTATCTGAAGGCGCAGGGATGAAAGCGCCCTTTCAGCCCACGAAATGCCGAATCCAACAGCCGCGCCAAACACGGGCAGGCCGAAGATCAGGCTTACGGGACCCATTAGCGGCTGCAGGAACTGCATCAACAGACCACCCACCGCGCCGCCCACCGTTCCGCCGATGGCGGCGATGAGCCAACGGGGTCTGGCGGATTGGAAAGGAAGCGTAATGGCCAGACCGACCCCAAGGCCTGTCACTCCCCAGCCGACTGCCGTTCCGAAAGACAGAGGGAGGATAATTCCCGCGGCAGGGCCGGCCACGAGACGGTTTCCCCACAGACGAAACAGAACCTGACCCAGCCATGCGCCCAATGCGCCGCCCGTGGAACCCGCAGCCACCGCTTGCAGCACGCGATTGACCAGTTCACCGTTTCGCTGGGTCCACAGGAGATCGAACGCCGTTAGAAAACCGGCGAGGGCGCCCCCGACGATGAAACCGAAAAGTACGGCCAGCAGGGATGCACCGGGCGAGAGGGACAGGATCAACCCCAGGGGTAAAGCTGCGCAGAGGGCCGCACTGCACCCGACGAACGACATTCTGGCAACCCTGTTGCCTATGGCTTTCATAGTGAACCTCCATCGTTGTGGGATGCCTGGAAGACGGCTTTAAACCGTCCCAGGTAAATAACGTCCCCCTCGTTGAGCGTAACCCTGTCGCCGGCCTGGACCCTCTCGCGATTGATAATAGTTCCGTTGGCGCTGCCAAGATCCTCCAGCGAGAATTTTTCGTCCTCCAGGAAAATCGCGGCGTGGCGTCGTGAGACACCCATTTCCAGGCCGCCCAGGGCGCCAAGATCTATATCCGGATGAATGTCCTCCAGGGGATCCATCCGGCCGATGACGATCTCATCGCCTGTAAGTTCCAGGCGTCCTCCATCTTCCAGCACGAGACAGGCCCGGCTTTCGTCTGTCTCCACTTCACTGCTCTGATACTCGTTCATGTCCCACCTCCTGAGAAAATATGGTTGATATGGTCGTGGTTCTGATGCCCACTGTCGATGGTCAACAGAGCAAGAGGCGGGCCACTGAAGAGCGGTGAATGGTAAAAAGGAAATATTTTAATGTTATCAGTGTGTTGCGCGATGCAGCAATGAAGCGAAGATCAGATTTGTCCCCGCATGGGGTGTTCGATTATCGAACGGGTGTTTCAGAACCGGACCGAAAATATGCCGCAAACATTCGCTTGCCGGCCTCATGGAACCCCGGTGGGCCTCACCAGCAGGATCTTCCCATCCCAGTAGTATTGCTGGTGAAGGATATTCCTTCCCACCACGGAATCCATGATTTTCAGGGACTCAATGTCGAGCCCTGTTCGGGTTTTTCCTCTCCCCGTCGGGGGAGAGGACCGAGGTGAGGGAATAGGGGATATCACATTCCTCTTCTCAAGGTAGGCTCGAAACTCCCTCCTGGCGTCCGGCAGAGAGACGTTGCAGACGGGGATTGGAAGTTCCAGCCACGGAAGGGCCCGGTAGAGGCCCTTCTCAATATCAACCGTCGCAACCGAGACAGGGGACCCGTTCACCGTGGTCTGTGCGTTCCATAAACGGATGACCATCTCAGGGTACGTGCCGTCCGGTCCGGATTTTACCCACGTGCCCCCCTGGGAGCGGTTGCGGTAGTAGTAAAGGACGGATGGCAACGGGTCCCGGATCCGTTGTTTCAGGGTCATGACAAGGTAGTCGAAAAGGTCCCTCACTCGCATCTCATCTTTACGGACGAAGCCGGAAGCCCTGAGAATCCCTTCGGTCCATTTCGGGCCCCCTGAAAAAACCACCTGGATAGGTGCGGCCCGGTTTCCGAGAATGGTCTCGGTAAAGGGTGGGATCTCCTTCCTTACAACCTTCCCCATTTCACCGGAAAACTTCCTGACCACCGGGGGGACCACCTGGACATTTCTGATAATAGAACCGGTCTTTCGGATGGAGTAGGACACATTTCCCACCACGCCCAATACGGCCAGAACGGCAACTGCCACTGGAATCCACCTTGATCTATCGGCGCCCCTGTTTTTTGGACTGTCGCGCTTGATAACATATTCATAGGAGGTGATCACCATGCTGATCCAGACGAATCCGGCGAAACAGGCCCCCAGCACGTCGCTGAACCAGTGGACCCCAAGGTAAATACGGCTGAGACCCACAAGGAAGATGAAGAGGAGATAGGAAAAGACTGCGGCGGTTCTAGCGCCGCCGGTCCTCACGAAACGGATCAGGAAATAGAGCCCGAGCCCCAGTACCGCCGTGGCAATGAAAGTGTGCCCGCTTGGGAAGGATGGAGTCGTTTCACTGAAGAACTGATAAATAGCTTCCGGGCGCGGTCTCTGGAAGAGATACTTCATGGCCATGAGAAAAACCACGCCACCGATGAAGTTGAATGCGAAGAAAAATGCTTCCAGCCTTTTTCGATTGACTGCCAGGATACCCAGAATTACCAGAAAGGAGATCATGACCGGCACCGAGCTTCCCATGGTGGTGATAAAGACGAAGAACTCGTCGGCGAACCGTGAATGGACACCCTGCAGGGCGTAGAAGATGGTCCTGTCAAGGCTGGTCAACGGGTCGTGAAAAACAACGTCCTCAACCACGGCGATAAAGAGATAGAAAAAAAAGGCTGTAACCAGGAAACCGGTGGTCAGAAGGATGCCCGAAGCACTGTTCTTGTCAAATCGTCGTTTGAAAAACCCGGCAAGCGAGGGATGGCGGGACGAAAAACCGGAAACATACGGATTTTCCGAAAGCGAAGCCGCCACACTACCCACAACTGAACCAAGAAAACTTCCGGCACCTGCCAACTTCCTTCCCGTCAGCCTGGCAACGTGCCTTGCCAAATAAAGGATAATAACGATCAAAAGGAGAAGGATGCTTAATTTGCCTGTCCAGGCCTCCACCACCTTCCAGCTTTCACCGAAAAGGTACCCGGCGCCTATATAGAGGTAGGCCCACAGGATCCCGCTCACAGTGGCGTAGATGGTGAATTTGACCGAATTCATCTTCAGCAGGCCGGCCAGGAATGGGACTACGGGGCGAATGAAGCCTACAAATCGTCCGAAGAAGACGCTCTTGCCGCCGTGTTTTTCTATAAACCTGTTTCCCCTCTCCAGGTATGGTTGATATTTTACGTAGAGTTTTCCTCCGGTGATTCTCGATCCATAGAAACGGGCCAGGTAATAACTGGCGAGGTCTGCCAGAACGGCGCCCGCCGCTCCGGCCAGGGCCAGGGCCTGGAAGTCGAATAACCCCCTCGCGGCGAGGAACCCGGCGGTAACCGCGAAAACGGCGCCGGGGACGAAGAGGCCGACAAAGGCGAACGATTCTGAAAAAGCTACGACGAAGATAAAGATGTAGACGAGAAGAGCATGCTGGCTCAACCCCGTCAGGAAATTATTTGCGGCATGTTCCAAAAGGCGGCCCTTTGATTGACGAGGTTAACCGAGGATCTCTTTTGCCCTCTCCCTGCCGATTTTCATGGATCGTTTGATCGCATCGTGGGAAAAGTCCATCATGCTGCCAAGCGACTCCACGGGTTCAATGATCCGGCACCGGTACTCCCTGTACTCTTTGCCCTTGACGTTGTGAAGGGTTACCCCGCCGTTGGCTGCCTCACGGACGTTTCTGTTAATGTGCAGGAACTCCGCGATGTCCCCGGAGACGATTTCGTCGGATGCGATGTCGTAGGTCCGGATCCCGATATCCAGGATGTTTTTGAACGGTTTGTCAATAATGCCGGGCTTTTGAGGCCTGCAGCTGATGATAACCACCTCGTCAGGATCCGTGTCAAGAACATCACCGATAGGGCTGAACCTCCTCAGGGACCCATCGACCATGTACTGACATTCTGCAGATACATGCTGCGGGGGCCAGATAATAGGCATGACAGTGGAAGCCAGGATGGCATGTTTGAGATTGGGATCGTCCTTACGGTATATGGTGTAGTTTCCGTTGCTGAGGGAAACCGCGCCCACACGCAGGTCCGCCTTGATTTTGTCAGGCTCGACCTCTCTTTCGATGATCTCCCGAAGGGGTTCGTTGCCATAGATGGATTTGGCTCCAAACAGGAGCCGGATGGCCGCCCATAAGTTCCACTTCCCCGTATAAACGCACCTGTTCGAGAGGGTTTTCCAGAGCTGATCGAGCTGGTCGAATTTCTCCATGGCCAGCATGGCCCCGTTGAGAGCTCCCACCGAAACGCCCGCGATGATGTCCCAGTGGTAGCCGTGTTCCTCCCTGGCGTACTTTTCCGCTGCTACCTGGAAGGCGCCCTTGGCGCCCCCGCCGCTAAGTACCAACGCTGTTTTCCCCATCCCGACCTCCTTGACGGTGTCCTGCCGATCTTCATCTCCACCGTGTCTCCCACACGGTCTCCCTCAACTGCCGCAAGGGCTGCCTTCGGCAAGTGGCACCGTGAGAACTATATCATAATCCTCACACGGCCGTCACGGCAGGCCCGTTTTTCCTGTCCCAACCGGCTTGACAATTTTCTCCCTCCGCCTATTATGTAAGCGCTTACTTACATTAATGGTTTTTTGCGACCCTATCTACATTGGAACCGGAACAGGCAGAAATACTTAATATGGCTGAGAAGTCCGATACAAAGGAAAAACTCATCGAGGCAACACTGGAACTGATATCCGAAAAAGGATATCTCGGCGCCTCTACCCGTGAGATAGCCAACCTGGCCGAGGTCTCGGAGCTTACACTGTTCCGGCATTTTGGAAAGAAGGAAGCGCTTTTCGAGGAGGTCTTAAATTCCCGTACATTTCTTCCCCGGCTCATCCACCTCCTGGAAGAGGTTCAGGGAATGTCTTGCCGGGAAGCTCTGGAGACCATCGGAATCCAATATGTCGAGACTCTCAAGGAGAGGAAAAGGATGGTCAGGATCATCCTCTCCGAATTCAACACCTACCCCGAAAAGGTGCGGCGTGTTCACATGCGATTCGTCAGGGACATGGAAAAGGCCGTTGAGGGGTATCTTGAGGGCCTGAGGGCTGAAGGGAAGATGCGGCAATTGGATTCAGGCACGGCGGCGAGGATATTTCTGCGAACGCTTTTTTCCCACTTTGTGGTGGAGTGCATCATAAGGGGACGGGAACTTCCGCCCATGGAGGTCGCCGGGACCGTCAAGGATTTCGTGGACATCTTCATGAACGGAATTATCGTGCAGGACAATAAGGAGTAGGAAGAGGCTGACATGAGACGCTCATTGCTGATTTTACTGTTGGTTTTGCTGCTGCCGTGGACCGTTCCAGGCACCGGCCATGCACTGACGCTCCAGGAGGGGCTGGGGATCGTCACTTCCAGGGGCAGAAGGGTTCAAATTGCCGCTGCCAATCAGGATGCCGCCGCGGAGGAAATATCACTTTCCCGTTCAAAGCGGCTTCCCCAAGTGGCGCTGTTCGCGAGGCAGTCATTGCTCGCCTATCAGCCGGAGGCCCGTTTCGGTCCGTCCGGCCCGGTTCCCGTGGCCGACAAGAACTCACTGTCCTACGGTTTCAGGGCGAGTCAGCTCCTCTACGATTTCGGGAGAAGTTCATCCTCGCTCAGGGCCGCCGCCCTGAGGTCCAGGGCGCAGGGATTCAGTACCGAAACAACGCGGAACGCTGTCGCACGCGATTTCATAATGGCCTACATCGCCCTTCTGGAGGCTGAAAAACAGCTGGATGTGGCCCAGGACGAGGTCAGCCGGTACGAAAGCCACATGGGAGAGGCAAAGGCGATGTACGAGGAGGGTCTCGTAACCGTGAACGATCTCCTGCGAGCCAAGGTTGTCCTTTCGGACGCCATGCAAAAAAAAGTCTCCGCCCAAAGCGCCCTTTCCGTCCGGGCATCGGTGGTCAACAACCTCCTTCTCCGTCCCCTGTCGGCACAGGTAAAGCCGGATGAGATCTCCACAGCCACATTTTATCCGAAACCGGATCTCGATCTGGCCACCCGTACTGCTGAGAATCTGCGGCCGGAATTGAGGGAACTGCAATCAAGGATCGAGGCAAAGGAGGCGACCGTCCGCTCTCTCCGGGCTTCGTCCTATCCGACCATCTCCCTTAATGGAGGATTCGATTATGAGGAGAACGAGTATATGGTCCATGAGTCCAACTGGAATTTGACGGCCGGGGTAACTCTGAACCTTTACTCAGGTGGGAGAATGGGCGCAAAACTCAGGCAGGCCGAGGCCCAACTGGATGCGCTGAGGGTAGAGAGAGAGGCCGCAGTCGGGAGGGTGGGACTGGAGGTCAGGGAGGCAGTCCTCGGGTTGAGGAGCGCGGATGAACGATTGGCGGCTGCGCAGGATGGGGTGAAACAGGCAGAGGAGAACCTGAGGCTACTGACCCTGCGCTACGAGGAAGGTGAATCCACCGCCACCGGCGTCCAGGATTCTGTGACATTGCTGGCGCGGGCCAAAACCAGTTACTGGAGCGCCCTTTACGGACTGCAGCGGGAAACGGCGCTCCTTATTTTTGCCCAGGGCTTGGACCTTGTTGAAGCATATAACCATGGAAAATGATGGAGGTTTGAGATGACGGAAACGGCACCCGCACCGGGGAAGAACGGCAAAAAAAAGCGCATGGCCTTCGCCATTTTCACAATGGTGGTGATCATAGGACTGGTCGCAGGGTTATGGTATCGCGGGTATTCGCGTGCTCACCTTAGAACCGACGATGCTTTCGTGAAAGGAGCGATCCACCTGGTAGCGTCCCGTGTGCCGGGAACGGTGAGCATGGTCCGTGTGACCAACAACCAGCGCGTCCGGGCGGGGGAAGAGCTGGTTGACCTCGATGACGATGTTTACGTACAAAGGCTGGCCGAAGCCCGGGGAGGCCTTCAGTCGGAAAAAGAGAAGCCGGCGGAGCTCAGGGCGCAGGTGCATGCACAGGATAAGCGGGTCTTGTCGGCCAGGGCATCATTGAAAAGAACGATCATAGCTGGGGATGAGCTCAAGGCCGTCGTAGCGGTCCGGTATGCCGAAATCCGCGCCAAACAGGCGGTCAAAGACATGGCTGACATTGACCTTGCCAGGGCGCAGAGGCTCCTCGCCGAGGGTGTCATACCCAGGGACCGCTATGATCGGGCCAGGACCGGGTTCGAGGCGGCAGCCGCGGCCCTTCAGGCGGCCAAAAAACAAAAAGAAGGGGCAGCGGCCGCATTGCGGGCACATGCCAGCACTGTCCTCCAGGCCAAAGCCGCACTGAACGCTGAGGAAGCCGTGCGTGTACGGGTTCGTCAGTCGATCAAGGGTCAGAAAGGCCAGATACAGAGAAGAGAGGCGCAAGTGGAGCTTGCCAGGCTCAACCTCTCCTACACGAAGATCACTTCCCCGGTAGACGGTTTCGTTACGAAAAAATCCGTGGAGGTTGGGAATCAGGTACAGGCCGGGCAGCCGCTTCTGGCAGTGGTTTCACTCAAAGAGGCGTACATCGTCGCGAATTACAAGGAAACCCAGCTTCACCTGATCAAGCCGGGGCAAAGGGTGAGGTTCAGGCTCGATGCATATCCCGAAAAAAGGTTTGACGGCCGCGTGGACAGCATCATGGTAGGAACCGGGGCGGCATTTTCACTCTTCCCCCCTGAAAACGCCAGCGGCAACTACGTAAAGGTTGTCCAGCGGATCCCGGTGAAGATGGTTTTTGACAATATCCGGGAGGTGATCCCATATCTGAGGGTGGGTATGTCCGTAGTGCCGACCATCCTGACCAGCGAATGAGCCCGAGCAAAAAAGTGACTAAACCGCATGACTGATCAATCCCGCCAGACCAACAAGTGGCTGATAGCCATTGTGGTAATGTTGCCGACGGTCATCGAGATAATCGACACGTCCATCGTCAACGTGTCCCTGGATCATATCCGCGGAGCACTGTCGGCGGGCATCGATGAGGCCACCTGGGCTATCAGCGCCTACCTCGTCTCCAACGCCATCGTCATCCCCATGTCCGGGTGGCTGAGCAGGCTGTTCGGGAGGAAAAGATTCCAGATCGGGTCCATCCTCCTGTTTACCACCAGCTCTTTAATGTGCGGGGCTGCCTGGAGTTTGCAGAGCCTCATTGCATTTCGGGTTTTGCAGGGGTTTGGGGGCGGCGGTCTCGTTCCCGTGAGCCAGGCTATCCTCCTGGAAGCATTTCCAAAGAAAGAGCACGGGATGGCCATGGCATTGTTCGGGATGGGGGTACTGGTAGGGCCCATTGTCGGGCCGCTTCTGGGCGGATACATTACATACAATTTTTCCTGGCGTTGGATTTTCTTTATCAACATACCCATCGGTCTGCTCGCAATCCTGTTGAGCGTCCTTTTCATCCACGATCCGCCCTATATGAAGCGGCGTAAAATGAAGATCGACTTCATGGGCTTTTTCTTTCTGGCGGTGGGATTGGGCGCCCTGCAGTACGTCCTGGACACCGGACAGCGGAAAGACTGGTTCGACTCTCCTTATGTTTCATGGATCGCCGCCATCTCGGCTGTGTGCCTGATCTTCCTGGTTTTGAACGAGATGTTCACCGACGAACCGATTATCAACCTCCGGCTTTTTAAGAACAGGAGCTTTGCCAGCGGCAGCGTGGTCATGTTCTTCGTCATGTTCAATCTCTTCGCCAGCCTCATACTCCTTCCCATTTTCCTTCAGACTCTCATGGGATATACATCGCTGCAGGCCGGGCTGGTCCTGGGTCCCGGCGGGTTTGCCGCCATTCTGGTAATGCCCATCGCGGGGATGCTGGTCACCAGGGTAAACCCGAAAAAAGTGTTGACGGCGGGGATTCTGATCTGTGCCGGTACGACGTATGCCATGTCGTTATTTAACCTGAGCACAGATTTCTGGAGCTTCGTATGGCCGCGGGTGAGTCTGGGGATAGGAATGCCCTTGATCTTTATTCCTCTCACAATCCTGACCCTGTCGCCCATCCCCAAAGAAAATATGGGGGAGGCTACATCCATGTACAACATGCTGCGCAACCTGGGGGGCAGTGTGGGCATTGCGTTTGCGGGAACCATGGCGGCAAGAAGAGGGCAGTTTCACCAGTCCCGGCTTGTGGATCACCTCTCCGCCCTTGACCCATCCTACGCCATGGCCAAGGCGAAGGCGGCCGCCGTACTGTCCTGGAAGGGTGTACATTCCCTCCCCCCCGACGCCGGGATCTACCGGCAACTGGTCTTCCAGGCCCGAATGCTGGGTTTTAACGACGCGTTCTTCCTCACGGCCATGATGCTCCTCTCATCATTGGTGCTCGTCCTTCTGATAAAACCCCCCCCGGGGGATGCCGGGAGAGGGTAGAGGGTAGGGTGAAGGTCATGGGCTTTTGGGGCGCTATACGCGGGAATATTTTCTGGCTGGGGGTCGTCAGCTTTTTGAACGACATGTCCAGCGAGATGATCTATCCTCTTCTCCCCATTTTCTTCACGGGGCTGGTGCCCGTATCCATGGCCGCCGTTTACATCGGGCTCATGGACGGCCTGGCCGACAGTGTCTCCAGCATTTTGAAGCTCTACTCCGGAAGGTTAAGCGACCACCTCGGGCTCAGGAAGCCGCTTGCGGTGGCGGGATACGGGATATCCTCCATCACGAGGCCGCTTATGGCCATCGCCGGCGCCGGATGGCATGTGATCGTCTTCCGCCTTATTGACCGTGTGGGCAAGGGCATCCGAACTTCCCCAAGGGATGCCCTGATCAGCGAATCGGCCGATGAGGGGAACCGTGGGACCGCCTTCAGTTTCCACCGGATGATGGACCACGCCGGAGCGGTGTCGGGCCCCCTTATCGCCGCCGCCTTCCTTTATGCCGTTTTGGGTAATGCTCTGCTTTGGACACGCGGCAGCGGGGCGCCCGGAGCAGAGGAGATGAATGCCCTGCGGTGGCTCTTTGCCCTCGCTATCCTGCCGGCGCTGGGGGGAGTGGCGGTCCTCTGGAAGGGCGTCAGGGAGCCGGAAAGCCCCGGTGTTCCTGAGGATCACGTGGAGTCAGTGGGAATTTCCGGACGTTCCCGCTTGTCCCTTTCCTCCGGGTTCTACCTTTTCCTTGCGGCCGTTACCCTGTTTGCGTTGGGCAACAGTTCCGACCTCTTTCTGGTGCTCTATGCGAAGGAAAAATTCGGGCTTGGAGTGGGGTATGTCATCGCCCTGTGGGTGACCCTGCACATCTCCAAGACCGTTTTCAGCCTGCCGGGGGGGAGGCTTTCCGACCGGATGGGAAGGCGCCCGGCCATCACCTCCGGGTGGATTGTCTACATCATCGTGTATCTTGCCATGCCGTGGGCCGGAAAGCTGGAGGTTGTATGGGCGCTGTTCATCCTATACGGTCTCTATTACGGTCTCACCGAAGGGGCCGAACGCGCTCTTATCTCGGATTTCGTCCCTTCCACGAGCCGCGGCAGGGCCTACGGCCTTTACCATGCTTCTGTCGGTCTGGCCGCCCTTCCCGCAAGCCTCGTCTTCGGGGTCCTCTGGGCCGCACTTGGCCCCCGAACTGCCTTTCTCATCGGCGCCGGCCTCGCCACCGCGGCGCTGCTGGTCCTCGCAACGCTTCCCCGGTTCAAAAGATAATTTATCACAGCCACACCGATGGCATGATCAAGTTAGCTCTTCTCCGGTCCGGGCATCGTCCAGAAAGCCGACCCACCCGACATTGAGGGTGGCGACGCCGTATTCCACCTCCACCCTGCCCTTGAGGATGTAGGGGCGCTGTTGGGCGAGTTTCTTGTGAAATCGTGCGTAGGCACCGGGGAAAAAGGTCGCGTCGAAGATGTCCGTAGTGTCCTCGAAAGTGGCGAATTCCATGGGTCTTCCGTTCTTCGTCCGGACCGGCTTTCCCGTTACCCACCAGCCGACCATGGTGATGTGCCTGCCTGCCCACCCTTTCATTTTCCTGGCCGGAACTGCCCTGATTCCTCGCATGGCGTCACGGTGGAGGTCCAGCGGAGCCCGCGCCATAAATTCGCCGAATCGGATGAAGGGGCCATGCTTTTCCCTCTCATCCAGCAGGGAATCCAACCCCTCTCCAGAGAGTCCCTGTATCTGCATCAGCCCCGCCCGGATGACCCTATCCATGCCCGTATAGTGGTAACCACTGGCATTGATATCAGGCGGCAGGACTCTAAGCCCCATTCGGCGGGCCTCGGACAGGTATCCTTTTCCCATTGGATCACCTGCAGGCCCTTGGCGGATATCTCGACCGGGACGTATTTACGTATCTCGTCGGGCACGATCACCAGACCGCCGCAGTGCAGTGAAAGGTGTCTCATCCGTCCTTCAAGGAGATGGATGGATTGGAGGATCTTCTCCCAGTTCCTGTCGAGGGCTTCCCCGGTGAAGTCCCTTATCTCATGCGCGGGGATACCGTATACTTTTGCCAGTTCGCGCATGGCGGCTCTGGGTCCACAAGCTCCTCCACGACGAGAAAGTAGTGCGCGAAGCCCTTGTCCCGTATGAGGGAAAGTTCCTTTTTTAATCGCCTTTCGATGTTGTCCGAAATTGTTCCATAACGCCGAAGAGCCCCCTGCCGCGTGCGTTTTTCGAGCTCGCAGATAGCCTCGTCCCTGTCCATGTCCCTGAAGGGCGGAAAGATCGTGCCCTGAAAATCCCAGTCTGCAACGCATTCCTGGGCGATGGCGGCAGCGTTTTCCAGCGCCTCGGGGCAGTGAGGGTAGAGATCGGCGATGCGGTCCGGCGACAGAAGGACATCCATCTCACTGGCCTGGTCATCCGCGGACAGGCGGGACAGCTTCTTATTAAGGGCGATGGCCCTGAGAACCCTGTGAATTTCATGGTCGCTCTCGTTTAACAGGACGGCCCTTGATGTGGCGACGGGGGGGAGCCTGAACCTCCCGGCGAGCGCCAGTGCCCTGCGCATCAGGTGCCCGGGGGACATCTCCACAAAGAGGTTCCCGGAGGAGTACTTACGCAGATATGATATCAATTTGCTATCATCACTAATTACGATGAGCCCCTCACGATAGTTTTCCAGGGCGCCGGGCAGGTGAAAGCCTTTCTTGCAGTGCAGGTCGGAGAGAAGGCGGCACAGGTTGGAATATCCATCGGTGTTGCGGGCCAGGATGACCGCTCTGTAACCGCCGGCATCAGCCTCCGCGCCGATGATCGGTTGTATTCCGGCTTCCCTCACCTGGTCGAGGGCGCCCTGCAACGCGGTGATTTTTTGCGTCTTTTCCCAGGCCCCCCTGGCGGGAAACAGCCTGAGCTGTCGGTCGGTGTCGGTGATCCGCCCCAGAACGAGGCGCATCCCCTTGACACGAACACGTCTTCGGCACGTTCTTTCAAAGAGTTCCTCTGCAGCGGCAAACAGAAGGATATCCATGTCCGTAAGGGCAGGGGTGAAGCACGTTTTGCGGTTACCCCATCCGTGTAATATATGGTCAAGGTGAGTTCGCCCGCTGTCCTGCCCATGCGCCGGATACGTATTCCGCACCCCTCCACCAGCCGGCACAGCTCCGACCTCAGGACGAAGTCGCAATTGTTCTCCACAGTCATGAATGATTCCTCCGTTATTTCCTGAATCCGATTCGGAAGGAGAACGGGAGATGGATCGATGCCGAGTGATCGCTGGTGAAGTAGATGCGCAAAAGGACCGAAGATCAGCGCCAGATGGTGGGTCTGGGTGGCGGCGATCTCACCGACTCGGGTCAGGTTCAGATCTGTGAGCAGAAGGCCCGCGCGTGTTCTGCCCACCCCGGGAAGAACAGACATACTGAAAGGGGCGAGGAAAATGCCGTCGCTGCCTCGCATGATGTCGCAGACGCCGTGGCTTCTCAGGCAGGCTGAGGCGATCCGGGAGACAAGCTTGTTGCCGGCATTCCCTCGGACACCCTTTCAGCGACAGCCTCAGGGGATGCGCACTGAATGATGGCCCGATCAGAATGACGCGGAACCACCGCCACCGGCCGTTCGTAAAGCGAGGGATCAACTACCCTTGCCAGTGCGATGGGAAAGTGGGGGATGTTAATGTGCAGGATATCGCGGGTCATGGGGAGTGTGAACCTGTATCACCCGCAATGCCGGATAACCCCGATCACAACCCCTTCTATTTGAAGGTCCTCGTTTTTCCCGACCACAATGGGCTCCATCCCTGTATTGGCGGGACGCAGCTCGATTGTATCCGCGTTGCTGAAAAAGCGCTTGACGGTGGCCTCGCCTTCCATGAGTGCCACCACTGTCTGGCCGTTGTCGGCGGTTCTCTGCTTTCTTACGATAACGAAATCCCCGTCCAGGATGCCGTCCTCGATCATGGAGCTACCCTTGACGCGGAGAACGAAGTTCTCTCCGGTCCCGGCCATGGAACTGGGCACCTCGATGGTGTCCGATGTCTCGATCGCCTCGATGGGTTTCCCCGCTGCCACAGTCCCGGCCAGAGGAAGCTCATATCCCCGTGCCACCGTTCCGGAGACCCTCAGGCCCCTCCGGGCGTTCCATTCCCGGGTAAGAAACCCCTCCCTTTCCAGGCGCACCAGATAGTTCTGGACGGTCCCCAGGGACCGGAACCCGAACGTCTCGGCAATTTCCCTCTGTGAAGGGGCGTAGCCTTTATCCCTGATGTGGGAGCGGATGAAATCCAGAATCAGCTTCTGTTTGGGGGTCAATGGGCTCACGTCGGTACCTCCGTATTTTTGTCTCACGCTGTTAGGCACGCATCTTTGCGACAATCCGGATTTGCCAATCCCGAAATTCAAGTATAAGCGTAAGTTATGCGCAAGTCAAGGCCTACGGAAATATTCTGGTCAACAGGATAACTTACTGGTATCCTGCACACATCGCTTCTTGCTTAACTATACAGACACCCCCGCAAAGGATGGAAGAATGGCGCGAAATAACTATGGGTTTGAGAAACGACAGAAAGAGATAGCCAAGAAGAAGAAGAAAGAGGAAAAAAGACAGAAAAAGCTGGACAGAAAAAACGCAAAATCCGAAGAAAATCAGGAAGAAGTTCAAGAACAGCCCACCGAGGATGCGCCGGAAGACGTCCCCGAAGCCTGAGAAAGAGAAATTTACCTGCGATCAGGATCTCTTCGCCTTATCCGGATTCACGACAATCGTCCCTTCAAAGTGGGCAATGTCCTTCGGTTTTCCATCCGGATGATCGGAGGCGTCCTCCTGGAAGAGCAGTGTGTGTTTTCCGATTGTGATCTCGTCGTTGTCCTTTAACCCACACTTCCAGTTAATGGCGCTCCCGTTTACAAAGATGCCGTTGGTACTCTTTTTATCCTCGACGAAAAAGGGCCACCGGGTCTCCGGACCCGACCCCTGCCTTCCTCATGGCACCTCGACCTCAATGGTGGACTTTTTTCGAGTCCGCCGGGGTTAAAAATGGTAAACTGGATTGCAGACTGGATAACTCATTATGATGATTTTCGGCAGCAAGGTCCAGAGGGGGTTTTGGTGAATGATGGATGAAAAGCTCGTAACAATATCGACCCACGGTACGATCATGGATGCCGAAATTGAAAAATCCCTCCTGGAATCGGAGGGAATCGAAGGTTTTATCCGGAACCTTTTTGCAAACGCACTGTATCCCGGCCTGCTGGGAGAGGTGGAACTCCAGGTCAGGGAGGAGGATGTGGAAAAGGCGCTGGTGGCTCTGGGGCGCTAGCCGACCGCATTGAGGCCCGGTTCCCGGGCCATTCCCGCGATCATCTTTTCCAGGACTTCCTTCTGTTTTGTGAGGTCATCGAGAAAATGCGTACGTTTCCCCTCCACGAACTGTTCCGCAAGTTTTCCGTAGTACTCGATGCCTGCGGCAAGGTTATCCTTGAATTCACGGAAGTACTTTGGAGCTGTGTTCATGACGCCCAGGGAAAACTTCTCCATCTCGCCCCTAAGGTAATCCAGGTTAAGGGACAATTCCCGGATGAACATGTGAGGCCGGTCCGCACTGGTCAGCAGGGAAAGCCGTCCGTAGATGTGTCCCGCCATCTCCTCCAGTGTCGCGATCTTCGAAAAATTTACGATGGCCGGCCCGCAGCAAATGGAGGGTGTTGCCTCGGGATCGATGCCGGTTTTAACCGTGGCGCCTCCGGAGAGGTCGTGACAGATGCACGACTTGTTCAGAACGTTCTCTTTAATCCATTTGAACTGTTCTTCCGTAAGCCCCTCTTCTCCCATATGGGGCAGTTTTTTGCTGATGTAGCTTCTGGAAGCAATGCAGTCAGGACGTGGCGTAAATTCAGTGTTGAAGATTTTTGCATGGCCCTTGGGGCAAGGGCTGCCCGGCCGCCCTTCGGATATTCGTTTCCGGCGTGCTTCCTCGCTGGCGGAGGTCATGAGGTTCCAGAATGGCACATTCAGCGGCGAAGATGCACTCAGGCAGACATCGTCGTCGGTGGCGTTGATGAGTTTTTCGATATGCTCATCGTCAACATTGGTCACCTCGGGGACCAGGAGGAATGGGGTGCCCCACCCAACCTTGCTTATCCCGTAGAAGTTCAGTAAAAACGCGTGCTCCTCGGCGGTGCCGATGCCACCCGATACCCTGAAGCGTACCTCGTGGGGGTCGGGAGTGGGGGATAATCCGCGTAATGAGAGGGCTGTGGAATAGAGCTTGTGGGTCTGGCCGATCAGTTCCTCATTTTTCTGTTTGAACTCCTCGAGAATCGGCCCCATGAGGTTTCCCTTGGACGGGAAAGCGTGTCCTCCGCAGTTAAGGCCGGATTCGATGCGGTATTCTGAAACCCAAAGGCCCCGCTTAGCAAGGAACTTGCCCTGGACCACGGCTGAACGGTAATCACTCACTTTGAGAACAATCTGTTTTTTCAGGGATCCTGCTTCATCAGGCATAAAATCCTTGAAGTCGGCGGCGTAGCTGTAAAGATGGGGATTTAAACCCGCGGAAAAGACAACAGAGGAACTTAGGGTGCTGTTGGCGTAGCCACGAAGAGCGGCCAGCGCGTCGGAAAATTCCCGGGGAAGCGCCTGCCCATTTTTAAAATAATTCCGGTCAAGCTTGGTCATTATATTGACATCTATGCTTCCGGGTAAAACCTGACGGCGCAGGGCCTCCTGCTTGTGTGCCATCTCGCCGGGATCGCTGGTCCCGAGCATCTGAACGTAGGATGATTTCAGGGGACAGTCCGGAAGAAGCTCAAAATATCGGGTTATCTCGCTACCTGGCTCGAAGGTGGAGGCCCTCAGTTCGTCGGTCCCTTTTTCAACAAGCCTGTCGATGAGGTTAAGGTAGGCGGTGATTCTCCTGGCCCGGTGGTCGTCCTGGTCCCTGGAGATTTCCTTGTAAGGTTCCCCCACCTGCTCGCAATGAAACCGGCGCATCTGTTCGATGAATGTGTCGTCAACGAGGGAAATTGTCGAAGAGATGCCGTACCTGGCGATCATGAGGGGTGAGTCGATCGTGAAGCCAGTACCCATAACCGGTATGAAAAAGGTATGTGCGCTGTTTGACGATGGGTGATGTATTTTGTTCATATTCCCGTCTTTTTGATTTTGTGACCGAGCCCGAAAGGCCAACGGTCGGTTCAGCCATCCAGCGGGGGAGTGTCTGAAGCAGGTTCCCGAGGCGGCATCAAATGGGCGATACTACAGTGGGCGATATTATAGGAATGCGAGAGCCATTTGCAAAGGAAAATTATGGGGTTTTATGCCCCTTTTTTATTGCCCTGTGTTTCTGCTATAATTTTCACCGTTTCATGCACAGGCATTTCATCTGTCACGAAGAGCGTTACCTACGGGGAGATTTTACACAGGAGGGGTAAACATGTCCGACAGCATGATCGGTGTTAATCTGACCAGGCACATCGCTGAGAAACAGAAGGAGTATCCCCAGGCTACCGGGGAGTTGACCGGGATCCTCAACCAGGTTGCCTTTGCCGCCAAGATTGTTTCCAGAGAGGTCAACAAGGCGGGGTTAGTGGAGATTCTCGGCCTGACCGGGGAGAAGAACGTGCAGGGCGAGGAGGTTCAAAAGCTCGACGATTTTGCCAACTCCGTGTTCGTCAATATTCTGGGTAAGTCGGGTCATTTCTGCATTATGGCGACGGAGGAGGAAACCAATGCCATTCTCATCCCGGACGGTTATAACTCCGGGCAATACTCCATCGCATTCGATCCGCTGGATGGATCTTCCAATATCGACGTCAACGTCAATATCGGCACTATTTTTGCCATACATAGAAAGGTGAGCGGTGGCGACAAGGGGGTTGTGGCAGACCTTCTTCAGGTTGGGAGGAAACTTGTGGCCGCCGGTTACATTGTTTATGGCAGCAGCACCATACTGGTAATCAGCACCGGAAATGGTGTGCACGGGTTCACCCTGGATCCGTCTGTCGGGGAGTTCCTGGAGTCCCACCCGTTTATCAGGATTCCCGAAAAGGGGGATATCTACTCCATCAATGAGGGGAATTCCCCCTACTGGTCCGAGGGGGTAAGGCAATACATCGGTCACATCAAGGAAAAGGACAGGGCCACCGGGCGTCCACACAGCGCCAGATACATCGGGTCCATGGTGGCGGACATGCACAGAACCCTCATAAAGGGTGGCAGCTTCATGTATCCGGCCGACACCAAGGACCCGAAGAAGCCCAACGGCAAGCTCCGCATCCTTTATGAGTGTGCTCCCATGGCGTTTTTAGTGGAGCATGCCGGCGGGGCGGCCAGCACCGGCACGGGACCGGTGCTGGATGTGCTGCCTACCGGACTGCACCAGAGGACCCCCTTCTACGCGGGGTCCGTGGAAAATATCAGGGATCTGGAGAGGTTCATCGCAAAGTACGATGGGAGATTAGAGTTTTTTGTCCAGGAGTGACGTAAGGCGTTTCAGGTGAGATCTTTCTTCCCCGGCGATAAGGCGGAAAATCGCCCGGGATGATTCGTCCTTCACTTTTCTGAGCATCTTCAGATAGCGGTCGTAGGCATTGGCCTCAATGGACAGCGCCAACTCCAGGATGTCGGCAACCTGCTTTTTGCCGATCCATTGAAGGGCCTCCTCAAGATCCATCCCGCCTTCAAGGCTTCTGCCTTGCCCGGGAAATGCGGGGATTGACGAGGAGCTATGGGAATATCTCCGGTATACTTCAGCAAGGAATTCCCTGTGATGCTCCTCGTCTGCGGCCAGCTCGAGGAAAATGGCCCCATCCTCAGGTTCGGATGGGATGCCTGCCATTGCCAGATAAAGGAGTCGTGTGTTTTCCTCCAGATGCCATGCCAGGGCTGCGCATTCCTCAGGGGCCCGGGTCTCGTCAAAACAGGTAATGCCGGCGATGGGTGGACCGTCTGCTGTCTGCCCCTCCCATCCGTTTTCCCCTCTCCTGACTTCATTACACTTTTCCCATGGGTTCATTCGGTTCTCCTGACAGTTGAAACTTTTTCATGAAACGCCTGTCGATAAAGTCCTTGAGCCGGAACGCTGCCCGTCCCTGCCAGACCCACTCTCCCCGTCTGAAAATGCCGGTACCATCTCCCATGTTAAGCAGAACGAGGAAATCAGGGTTGCCGGGTTTGAACTGTCGCAGAGAAGTCCTTTCAAGCCCCGCAAGAAGATTGTGGTATAGGACCGGGTTCTGGCGGACAGCATAGACTCCCACCTTTGCCAGATCCTTTCCCAGAAAAGTGATACAGTCCCCGGCGCCGAAGATCTCCGGAAATTCAATGCTTTGCAGGTAAGGGTTGACAAGGAGTCCGCCGTCTTCATCGGTTGGAACGAAGGTGTTCATGAAGATCTCTGTGGCTCTGACCCCGACGGCGAGGAAGATATGGTCGGCCTCTAAAGCTGTTCCGTCCGACAGGGAAACCACCCCCCCTTCCGTCGATTGCACACGGGGGCCCTCAATTACCTTTATCCCTCTGTTTTTGAGAGAGTTCAGGGCCAGTTCGTGCATCTTGCGGGGGAAATTTCGCAAAAGGCTGCCACCTGCGATGAGGATGACCCTGGTCTTGCCGCCGGCGTCCGCGGCAAGCTTCCAGAGGGCCGCGGAGATCTCCACCCCCGCGGGACCTCCCCCTACGACAACAAGTCTGGCTGGATTATGAGGGGAGACGCCTTTAATGGAATCCAGGACCGCCATTCTGCCTCTCACCAGATTCTCGATGGGTTTGGCGGTAATTACCGTGCCGTTGTCAGCCGCGATGCTTTCCCGCGGTACACGGCTGCCGATGTTGAAAGAGACGATGTCATAAGAGATCCTGCTCCCCGATTTTAAAAGCACCTCCCGGGATCGAGCCTGGATTCCCGTGGCCCGGTCAAGGACAAATTCGCCTCCCCGGTCTTCCACCATCTTCCGGATGTTGAAGCGGATCTCCTGGGGTCGGTACAGGCCGGAAATCATTCCTGGAGCCATGCCGGAGTAGTAATGGTAAGGTGACGGACCTATGACGGTCACCCGGTGCCCGCGAGCGATAAACTTTCTGATGTTAGACAGGGTCGTGAGGTGGGCATGACCGCCACCCACAAGTACAAGGTGTCCCGGCATACAAAATGTCCTCCCTAAAAAAAGAGTTTAGCACAATTCTTCGATTGACCCTTTAAATTGGTGAAGGTAAAAGAATTCGATAGCCTCGAAAAAAGTCCATCAGACAGGAGGTTGATTCCCCGAATTTTTTCAAATGGAGGTTTTTTCATGTTCCATGCATTTACTCAATGGCTTGCGAAACTGGACTGGACGATCCTGATTGTTGTGTGCCTGACGCTGGGTCTGGCGCCTTTCGCTCCCCCCCATATCTGGGAGAAGCTTAAGATGCTGGTCAGGGGAAAGCTGGTTCGGCCCCTTGACTGGTTCGATTTCATAATACACGGCGCTCCATGGGCACTCCTGATACTGAAAGGGTTACTGGAGATGTTTAAACTGAAAAGTCAGGCGCCTTGACTTTCAGTGTGGGAGAGCATGATGGGTGATCCGGGGTCAGAGCAGGTTTTCATGCTTCCCGAATTTGTGGATCTGCGTCACTATCCATTCCAGTTCGAAATGGCGCCCCTCATGGCCCGTACAGCCGCGGCGATGTCCGTGGCCTGCGTCAGAGCAGTGACAACCGCGATTCGCCTCGCTCCCCGTGCGAGCACCTCGTGAATGTTTGTTTGTTTGATGCCCCCCATGACGGTGAACGGGATCTCAAGACCGCTGCCTATTGCGGTTATGGCTTCCGGTCCCAGGAAATCGCTGATCCCTCCCTTTGTGCCGGTGTAAAATATGGGACCGATGTTGATGTAGTCCGCCCCACTGGACTGCGCAGCCAAGGCCTCGCCCAGTGTGTGCGTTGATATTCCCACGAGAAGGTCAGGACCTATACGGCGTGCCGCTTCCACCGGCAGATCGTCCTGGCCCAGGTGAACGCCGTCCGCGTCCACTGCAAGGGCAATGTCGACGTGGTCGTTGATGATCAGCAGGATACCGGCTTTCGAGGTTATTTCACGGAAGCGCATGGCCACCTGGTAAAGATCACCTTTTGAGGCATCCTTGTCTCTCAATTGCACGATGCGGGCCCCGCCCCTGATCAGCCCGTCGAGGACCTCCATGTTGGATCTTCCCGACGACAGATTTTCGCAGGTCACCGGATAGATATCAATGCCCCGGAAATCCTCAATCCTTTTCCTCCTCCGTGCGCTAGCCACCGGACACCATCTGAATGATCTCCAGGACATCACCCTCTGCAAGAGATTGAGCCCCGTGATCCTCCCGTTTCAATATTTTCATGTTTCGTTCCACGATCACAGTCTTCGGATCGATGGCAAGTTCACAGAGGAGTTCTGCCACCGTCAGCGGATACACCATGGTTTGTCTCTCACCATTTACATCTATCTCCATTGTCATTCTCCTTACGAACTCCTTTTGCGGGCATTCATTTGATACCATCGCAAAACGTCCATCACATATTAACGTACGAACTCGGCGTCCCAGTCCTTCCAGATGGGATCATAACCATGCCTTCGTATGACCTCGGCGATCTCAACAGGGCTCCGGTGGTCCGATATCTGAAACTGCCCTTCAGATCCGTCGTGCTGTGTGTATCCTCCAGGCTCGGTACAGGACCCGGCGCTCATGGAGGTGACCCCGAGGGATATCAGGTGATCCCTCAGAAGGGGTGACTCGCGGGTGGAAAGCACGAGCCCCCCGTCAGGAAGGAAGAGGCGAAACGCGGTCAGCATATGGACAAAGTCCCGATCCGTCACCGGACAGGGTGGACAATAGCTTCCAACTGCCGGCCGGAGCCTGGGGAAAGAGATGGTCAACTGTGATTTCCAATGCCTGCGCATCAGGTATCGGGCATGGAGAGCGAGAAATACGGCCTCGATCCTCCAATCGCTCAAACCCAGCAGAGCGCCGAGCCCGATGCGTCTAAAGCCCGCCTCGCCGCCCCTTTCCGGTGTTTCCAGCCTCCAGCGGAAGTCCCTCTTTCGGCCGGCCCGGTGTACCTTGCCATAACGTACGGTGTTGTAGGTCTCCTGGTAGACGGCCAGTCCATCCACACCGTTTTCGGCAAGTTTCCTGTATTCGGTCGTTTCCATAGGGTAGACTTCAATGGAGATGGAATCGAACAATGGTCTGAGCTGCCTTACCACCTCAACCAGATAATCGGGTCCGGCCGCTTTGCGGTCCTCCCCGGAGACAAGCAGGATGTGCCGGAATCCCTGGTCGTGCAGATAGACGCCTTCGGATCTTGCCTGATTGGAGCTGAGAGTAACTCGCCGGATCGGGTTGGCCGTGTTGAAGCTGCAGTAAACGCAGGAGTTGGTGCAGCTGCTGGACAGGTATAAAGGGGCGAAAAGCCCCATGGTTCTGCCGAATCGTTGTCTGGTGAGGGCCTGCGCCTGCCGGGCGATCTCCTCGATCATGGGATCGGCGGCGGGTGACAGAAGGCTGATCATATCGTTCAGACCATACCGGTCCGAGGAAAGCGCACGTTCCACGTCCACTGTGGTGCGATGCATTAGATCCTTCTCGACCTGGTCCCACGGGTGCAGCTGCATCTCGTCGAAAAATGTCATGTTCTACCTCAGGAAGCCGGTTAAAGGGCTGGAGGGCACCGCTTTTTTACCTGGACAGCCCATCCCGGCGAGATAAGCCTCTCTTCCCGCCTCAACACCCTTTTTGAATGCACGGGCCATGATGGCGGGATCTCCCGCCACAGCGATGGCCGTGTTGACAAGAACCGCATCGGCGCCCAACTCCATCGCCTCGGCGGCGTGGGATGGGGCACCCAGACCGGCATCGACTACCACCGGGATGTTGACCATCTCGATGATGATCTCAATGGCATCCCTGGTCCTCAATCCACGGTTGGACCCGATGGGCGAACCCAGCGGCATCACGGTGGCAGTTCCAGCTTCCTCGAGGTGCTTGGCCAGTATCGGGTCGGCCGGGATGTACGGAAGGACCACGAACCCTTCCCTTACCAGGACCTCTGCGGCTTTGAGGGTTTCAACCGGATCGGGAAGGAGATAATTGGGATCCGGTGTGACCTCCAGCTTGACGTAGGGGCCGCAGCCGGCGGCCCTGGCCAGGCGGGCGAGACGCACCGCTTCATCGGCATCCCGCGCCCCCGAGGTGTTGGGGAGCAGGACATAGCGATCCCGATCCACGAAAGAGAGAATGCTATCCTCGGGATTTGCCAGGTCCACCCGTCTGAGGGCTACGGTCACCATCTCGGTTTCCGATGCATCCAGAGCGTCCCTCATCGCCTCGGGAGAGGAGAACTTGCCCGTTCCCACCAGCAGGCGGGAGGAAAATGTGTGATCTCCAATTACAAGCGGTCCGTCCATATAAAAAAAGCCCCTTCCCCGGCGGGAAGCGGCCAAATAAATCACCTTTGATCCGGTGTATCTGATCCCGTTTCCCTTCGCCGGCATTATCCGGATCAGGTTCGTAAGGGTCTGTTCTCAGCCCGGAAACCCGAGCACCCCTAACGCAGGACAACCTTTGTCCCATGTTGTGTGACTCGCATGAAAAGGCAGGATTGTCAAGTAAATCAGCCAGACACCGTGGGCACGCTCGCGGTGTCTGGCGTCAAAGGGGTTCTGATTTTCTATTCTACTTTCAGTTCAACTCCCGGCCGTTCAACTCCCGGTATGCGCGGTATTTCACGCCCTTTTGCATCTGCTTGACCTCATCGGCATCCATGGAGTCCATTCCCCCGACCTGGTCTTGGTAGGATTCGTTCTTTTCGAGCTCCTTTCTGGTGGCTTCCGTTGCAGGCATGCTCATGAGAGCTTTGGCGGCTTCCTTGAGTATGACGATTGCGCCTTTCCGGTCGCCTTGATCCACCCTGGCGGCGGCGTCCTTCATCCTGGCGTTGGACTGGAGGACAGCGCCCTCCTCCCGGACCTTATCGTCGAAATTTTTTCTATAGACCATGGGATCCTGCACAAGCTTGAGGGAAACCCGATGAGGACCGTACCTGGTCATCCGTCCAGACACAGGGTCACGGTATTGCAACGACACGTCGGCTACCCTCTGCTCCCCGAGTTCGCTCCCCGGAACGTTGACCCTGGCCATGAGGCTTCTCTTTTCACCGGCGGACAGATCACCCAACCGGATGATCACCGAGTCACCATTCCTTTTCCACTCGTGACCGATGGCGGAGTCAAACCGGCAGCCGTCCAGCAGGCGGATGACTATCTGAACGTCCGTAGCGACCGTGGCCGAAGCCATCTGGAATTCCCTGGAAAGGGCGGCAGCGATGTCCCTGGGATCGGCGATGTAATAGTATGAACCACCCCCGCCTGTGGCCAGGGAGGCCAGGAGATCCTCATCGAAGTCGTATCCCACGCCGAAGGTGGAGACACCCACACCCGATTCCGATATGCTGCCGGCCCTTATCCTCAGGAGGTCCCTGTTCACGTTCCCTACATTGGCCAGCCCGTCGGAAAGGAGAAGGATACGGCTGACGTAGCCTTTCCTGCGGCCCCTTTTTGCTTGCGCAAACCCCTTCTCCAGGCCTCCGGACAGGTACGTCCTGCCGCCGGGGTATATGGAGTCTATGATCCGGTGCAGGCGGGCGCGATTCCTGACTTTCCCTGAAGGTGACACGATTCTTACGTGGTCATCGTATGTGACTATGGACAGGATGTCCGATGGTCCAAGGCGATCGATAAGCTGATGTGCCGCCAGCCTGGCGAACCGGATCTTTCCCTGGTCCCCCATGGAACCGCTCTTGTCGAGAACCAGCGTCAGGTTCAGGAGGGGCCTGTCGGGGTTTCGAAGGTCATCCGGAGCGGTTATGCGGATGAGGATGTTTCCCAATCCGTTACCCGGGACCAGGATTGTGCGGTTCTCGGGTTTTACCTCCAGTCCGATGGCCGAACCTGCGGCCGGGATAGCCGAGAACAGATGAAAGACCATGGCTCCGGCAGCCACCAGGCCCCAGAGAACGAAAAACAACCTGTGTCCTTTGATTTTCGCTTCCATTTTATTTCTCCTTTTCGTGCCCCTGCCGATCAATGCGGCAGTGGTTGTCTGTTGTGTTTCAGGGTAATGAAGGGAGGCTTCAGCCCCTTTACCCCCTATACCCGGCCAGGTACCCGTTTATTCCCGGGGGGAATAAACTATTGATGGACTTTGTAAAAGTCCATCAATGCGCCCGGGGAGGGCGCCCAAATCGAAGATTTGAGAGGAAAGTGAAAATGACACTTTTCGCTTTCCGTTGAGTAAAAAGCCGCGAATGGACTTTTTACGACCCTTTAAGACAGGGCCCGATGTGGTATAAAAAGGTGAAGGGAGGATCGGCTTGCGGGAAGTCAGGGACGAAGCCCTTGCGGAGTTGGCGGCAGAGGGCGACCTCGATGCGTTCGAGGAACTGGTCAACCGGCATCGAGCGGCGGTCTACCGGATGGCGAGGGCTGTCACCGGCAGCCACGCTGACGCTGACGACGCGGCCCAGGAGACCTTCATCCGTGCTTACCGCTCACTGGGCTCTTACGATGCATCCAGGCCCTTCAGACCATGGCTCAGGAAGATCGCTCACAACACAAGCCTCAACGTTCTCCGGGCAGCCGCCGGCAGGGCACGCAGGTTTTCCACGGGCGAAGCGCCCCAACATCCGGACCCTTCCCCAAATCCGGAGGCGGCGATGGAGGGCCGGGAATCAAGACGCGGAATTGAGACGGCCCTGAAGAATCTGTCGTCCGAGCTTCGTACAACCCTGCACCTGAGGGCGGCGGAGGGCATGTCGTATAGGGATATCGCCAGGGTCACGGGGGTCAGGATAGGAACAGTCATGTCGAGGCTGTCCAGGGCCAGGGAAAAGGTCCTCGGTAGTCTCCAGGCGGCAGAGGGCCGGCCTGAGGGAGGTGAAGGGACATGAGATGCGGCAGTGTCAGGAGAAAGCTTATGGCCTACCACGACGGGGAGCTCCCGCAGTCTGAACGCGGCAGGGTTGAAGAACACCTGAACGCATGTCCCGGCTGTTCGGGAATGCTGGCGGACCTTGTTCGTGCTGACAGCGCCGTGGATATGCCCGGCCCGGGACAGGAGTACTGGGATTCCTTTACCGGCCGGGTCATGGTTTCAGTGAGGAAGGAGTCGGTCCAGGTCCCGGCCCGTCCGGTATTTCTACGGTTTGTCCCGGCTGTTTCGATTGCTTTGGTCTTCGTGGTCGCCCTGGGTCTTTACCTCGGTAATCGGGTGAAGCTTCCACCCGGGTCGGACATGGTCTTTGAAAAGACCCGAAAAGCCGGCCCCGCACCGGCGATTTTATCCGTTCAACAGGATAAAGTGGAAATGAAATCCGGCATGGACAGGAACGAGGCTCCGGCGGCCATCCCTTCGAAAATGACTGTAGGCGGTGAAATAGCCGGAGAATCGTACAGGAAGGCGAGGGCGGCCTCAGGGATTCCGGCGTCCGCGCTTTATGCCCGCGCGGAGTCCGCCTTTAAGGCCGGCGACCTGTCCGGGGCGGAGGTCCTCCTGAGGAGGCTGCTTGTGGAGTATCCCGCCGATCCAATCGGGGGGAAGACGTCAGTTCTTCTTGCCCGGGTGCTGGATCGGCAGAACCGTCTGGATGAGGCGGAAAAGGTTCTGTCGAAAGGAGAACGGATGTTTCCCGGAGATGCCGATATTTCCAGATTCCGGGGCGAAAGGGCGCTTCAGGGCGAGGGGGCAACGGAGCGATAATTCGTCCCCCGGCGGTTCAGATCCCAGTCGTAAAACAGGTACTCATTGCGATGGGTCTCATTGGTCCACGAGGGAAAAGAGGTTGTTAAGTGATTCGGCGAGGGTGGGATGGGCGAAGATCCCCTCTCTCAGATCCCTGTATGTCAAGCCGCCCATCATGGCCACCTGGACCACGGCCATCAGCTCTCCTCCCTCCATTCCCAGACAGGAAAACCCGAGGATCTTGCCGGAGTCTGGATCAACCAGAGCCTTCATGAAGCCCCTCGTTTCGTCCATTTCGATTGCCCGTGCCACATAGGCCATGGGCATCTTCACCACGTTGAACTCCACGCCTGCCTCTGCGGCTGCAACTTCCGACAGCCCTATCCTGCCCAACTGCGGATCCATGAATACCACGTAGGGTACCATGCGGTCGGTTATGGACGCCCCGCCGCCGCCGAACAGGTTGTCCCGGATAACCCTGTAGTCGTCGTAGGAGATGTGGGTAAAGGCGGGGCCTCCCTTTACGTCCCCCATGGCGTAAATCCCGGGAACCGCGGTCTCCAGGCGGTCGTTCGTCGGTATAAAGCCCCTGTCATCGACCTTCAATCCAGCGGTTTCGAGGTTGAGCATGTCGGTGTTGGGGATGCGTCCGGCGGAAATGAGCAGGTGCGAGCCCGTTATGGTTTTCTCACCGTCGGGAGTCGTGACCGCGAGGTGAACCGTGCCGTCGGCATCCTGCGTGGCTGAGGAGGTCCTGGCATTCAGCATGATCTCTATGCCGTCCTCGCGAAAAATATCCTGTATGGCCTCCCCAACGTCCTGGTCCTCCCGGCACAGAAGGTATTCGCAGTTGTGGACGATGGTGACCTTTGCCCCGAACCTCCTGAACATCCCGGCAAACTCGACCCCTATGTACCCACCACCGATGACCAGTAAATGTTCCGGGACGGATGAAAGTTCCATGATGGTCGCGTTGTCATGAATAGCGCACCTGTCCAGACCATCGATCTCGGGAATGGCCGGCCGTGTGCCCGTGTCTATGAAGATCTTGTCCCCGGAGATCCGTTCCGTCCCGCCGTCGTTTAAGGCCACCTCGATCTCCCTGGGCCCAGTGAAACCGGCTTCTCCCCATATTATCCGGACGCCCTTCCGTTCCAGTTTGGCCTGGTCCCCGCCGCTGAAGCTATCAACGATGGCCCGTTTTCTCTCGCGGACCCGTCTCATATCCATCCCGACGCTGCCGTCGATGCTGACCCCGTAGTCGGCGGCCCTGCCCGCCACATAGGCGGCCCTGGCACTGGCAACCATGGTCTTGGTCGGTGAGCATCCCACGTTTACACACGAACCTCCGATGTGTTCCTTCTCCACCAGGGCGACATTCCATCCAGAGACTGCCAGCTTTACGGCCAGGGGGTTGCCCGACTGGCCGCTTCCGATAATTATCGCGTCATAATGTTCCATGTTCATTCTCCTGTTTTTCATCAGGCGGTTTATTTTAGGAGCTTTCCCGGTTTCCCCCCACGCCGAGGCAGGCCGCCCCGATCAGGGGGAGTCTGGGGTTAAGGATAATATGAACCGGGACCTTTTTCAGAAAGGCCGCCATTCGGCCTTTCCGGGAAAACGATTTCATGAAACGGCCGTTGTCAAGCGCCGGGATGATACGGGGAGGTATTCCGCCACCGATAAACACACCTCTTGTGGACATGACCGTAAGGGCGAGGTTCCCTGCCGCGGACCCGAGGATGGAAACGAACATCTCCACGGTTTTCGCGCACATCGGACTGATTGCGGGGTCATCGAGAGCCGTTTTCATAATGACCGGAGTCGGGTCCTCCGCCGCCTGAATTTTATCCGACAGCCATGCGGGCTCTTCACCGAACCCGGTGTCCCTCAGGAATCCGTAAATGTGAGGGATACCCTTTCCCGAGCAGACCATTTCGAGGCTTACATGATCCATTTTTCCCTGCAGGTGTTTCAGCAGCTCGCCTTCGAGAGGTGTGCCGGGGGCGAAGTCGCTGTGCCCCCCTTCGGAAGGGCAGACCCTGTAATGTGCGCCGTCCCAGGCCAGGAAGGCCTCGCCCATGCCGGTGCCCGGAGCGATGATTGCCATGGTGCTGCGGGGCGCGGGCCTGCCGATGTTAAGCGCGTGCAGGTCCGACGGCACCACATGGGGGAGGGCGTGGGCCACGGCTTCCAGGTCGTTGATGAGATGTACCTCCGGAATACGAAGCCGCCTGCTCAGGTAATCCTCGTCCAGGTTCCAGTGCAAATTCGTTATAGATGCCTTCCCCCTGAGCACCGGACCTGCAACGCCGAAACTGGCACGGTTGACTGAGAAACCGGATTTTTCAAGGAAGTCGGCTGCTATCGTTTCCAGCCCGACATAATCCGCGCTTCGGTAAACGGCCTCAAACAGCGGTTCCCTGGGTCCCGTTTCCGGGGAGAATACAGCCAGCACAGTTTTCGTGCCGCCTATATCGCCGGCAAGGAGCATGGGCACCTCCTTTCATTGTGTATCGATATCCCGTCATTTTCACCAGAATATCACGGGTTCATGCGGGAAAAAAGGCATCAGAGGCAGGTGCCTCGTTTCTTCTCCTTGATTTGTTCGGGTTTTTCCATATAATCCCTTCGGCATGCCTTGGAGCAATGTCCAATGGAAAAAAGCGGCTACGGAGACGCGGAGAGCTAAGCACAGTCATTGCGAGCGACTGAAAGGAGCGCGGCAATCTCGTAAATAATGGCGGGATCGCTATGCGTTGGAAATTGTTCGCGATGATAACGCGGCAGCTCCTGAAACATGGAAAATAATTCTGAGGTAATTTTGTTAACAAGGAGAAAAAATGAGCTTTGATGACGGCTGTTTGAAAGTAAAAAAATGCCCGGTGTGTTCCGGATCCCATGAATATGACCTGGAATTTATCCGCAAACCTATAATGGCTTACCTGACGCCGGACAAGGAGACGGACGAGGTGGTCACCAGGGTGGAGACCATGTTCCCCTGCCCCGTCAAGGGAGAGGATTTCATGGAGGTCGTAACCGTCCTCCACAGGATCTACGAACGTATAGATGGGGTAAATTCAAGGTTTAAAAAGGACTGAACTTAAGGGCGGCCTGAGGCTGCCGGTCGTAGGAAAGGAAGGTATAAGGATGGCCCGGATCACCCTTTTTGCCCAAAGCGACGCCGAGGAACCATTCGAGGTCGTTTTCACCCGGGAGGACGGCAAGCTGACCATCCGCTGCAACTGTCCGGAAGGGATTTCAGACCGCATCTGCGAACATAAAACCCGGCTTGCCTCCAATGACTACCTCATGCTTGCCAATCCAGGCGAGATGCGGGAACTGATGGAAGCACATCTCTGGGTCATTCAATCGCCGGTATCCGATCTGCTCCTCCGCCTGTTTGACCTGCAGCGAGACGACAAGCAGGATGACCGGTTACGGGAAAAAATAGAACATGAAATCGCCTTGGCCATGAAAGAAGGAAGCCTGATAGATTCGCCATAGGTCCATCAGAAAGGATGCGCCCTCTTAAAACAACACCTCCCCCAAGGTGACGGCCGCCACCAGGATGAAAAGGACTCCCAGGGTTCTCTCCATGGTCTTCTGGGGAAGTTTATCGGCCGCCATGGAACCCAGCTGTCCCCCGATTATCACGCCGGGGACAGTGAAGATCACCATGTCAAGCACGGTGGCCAATGTATCATGGCCCATGTTGAAGAACTGGACCAGGTAGCTCCCGGAGGCCGGTGGATATCATCCCCACGAAGAGCCCTTCCCAGCCGATAGTCGATGAGTCTCTTCTTTGCGTAGGCGAACACGCCGCTGGCGAACCCGAAGACCTCGGTTATCAGTGCTATGCCGATGGCCACCTCCGGGGGGAGCCGAAGGGCGAGGATGAAGATGGGGGAGAAAAATGTTGCTCCCCCGACGCCCGAGGCCATGGCCGTGGTGGCTATCAGGATTGAGACGGGGAACATGTACCAGTATTCAAGACTCATTGCTCACCTGGTCCTTTCAATTGATGATGATTCCGCAAAAAGTCACGAATGGACTTTTTGCTATCATATCTCAACTGATGTTTCGGGCCAGGGTCTGGACCCCGTCGGCCAAATCGTCCGATAGATGAAACCTGATGACCCTTCGGCCGGCGTCCAGCAGCGCCCGGCGGTCACCCAGGGCCTGGGCGGCTTTCAGTACACCGAAGGACACGGTTGATGCATCCGATCCCGTCACATCGGGGATGGGGACATCCACAGCATCCCTGGATGTTATCTGGATGAACAGGCCGTTGCCCCCGTCCCCCTTGTGCAGTTGGCCGGTTGAATGCAGAAACCGGGGACCGAACCCGACGGTGGTGGCGATCTTGTGCCGGTCACGGATCGTGATGCGAAATTCATTCAGGAGTGCGGCAAACTCCTCTGTGGGTGCAATGTACGCCTGGATGGCCGCATAGTCGCCGGGCTGTGCCAGGGCCAGAAATCCATTGATCGCCTCGGACAAGGTGGTCCACTTTCGGCCGGCATAGACCGCAATACCGTTTTCCTCCAGTGTGGGCGTGAGTTCCGGAAGTTTCCCCTCCCTTTTGAACTCTTCGATCATTCCCCGTGCCTGTATCTTGGCGGACTCGACATTGGGCTGATCGAACGGATTGATCCCCATGACGTGCCCGGCCACGGCGGTGGCCATCTCCCAATGGAAGAACTCCCCGCCCAGGTCATACAGATCCTTGAGGTTGATGCGAATCACCGGATGTCCTGCACCGGACACCCCGTCCATGGCCGCGTCATGGGTGTCGTCGCCGTCAAGTCTCAGGTAGACGAAAAGTCGGTCATCCCCATAGGTATCCACATCGCCCATGCTCTCGCCTTCCACAGGAAGAATACCCTTGCCCTCCTTGCCCGTACTCTCAGCCAGAAGCTGTTCCAGCCATACCCCGAAGGATGCGATCGCCGGGGACGCCACAATGGTGCACTTATCGACCCCCGCCAGGGCAAGGCGGCCCAAGGCCCCGCCCAGGCGGTCTCCGGTGTTGTCCCCGGCAACGGGGCTGTCGGAGGATACATAGTCCCTGGCGGCCCTTGATGCCTGATTGAGGAGAGCGTGAACGTCCATGCCGATGAGGACGGCCGGGACCAGCCCGAAGTGGGAAAGTGCCGAGTATCTTCCGCCGATATCCGGATCGTTTAAGAAAGTGTGACGAAAATCGTGCTCTTGGGCCAGCCTTTCCAGGGCGCTTCCCGGATCGGTGATGGCGATGAAGTGCTCCCCTGCGCCCGGGCCCGCCACCCCGGCGGTCAGGTTGAAAAAGTACCTGAAGAAGGAAAGGGTCTCCGCGGTGGATCCGGATTTGGTGGATACGATAAAGAGGGTTTTTAAGGGGTCCAGGCGACTGGCCTGATCCAGGACGGCGGAAGGATCGGTGCTGTCCAATACCGACAGGTCGAGATGGCCGGCGGTCACACCGAAAATCCGTCTGAAAACGAAAGGGGCCAGGCTGGAACCGCCCATCCCCAAAAGAAGGGCATGGGTGTAACCTGCGCTCAACACCTGCTCGACAAGCTGTTCGATCCGGGGAATCGCCCCCATCATGTTTTTCGGGCAGGCGAGCCAGCCGAGCCTGTTCGCGATTTCGGAAGGCGCTGGCTTCCAGACCGTATGGTCATGGTTCCAGATCCTCGCGGATATCCGGTCATCCTTCAACTTTTCCAGCGTCCTGTCCACAGCGTCGGTGTAGCGTCCCAGCTTCATGGCCTTTTGAATGGTATTCATGGGGACCTCCATTTCTGCATCTGTAATAGCATTATCTCACAATACCTTCACACGGTCTTGCTCATCCCGGGATGTCAGCTCAGCATCCCCCCCGCCATGTGGACACTATAACACCCGAGTGGTTGAATAGGAGCCGGGTTGGGAAAAGTTATAGAATTGTTATACTAATGGACAATCGGAATGTTAATATCCGGAATGCGCTGGTCTGCGGTGAGTTAGCTTTCAGGAAGTTGGAGTTTAACCACCCCGGGGCTCATTGTTGCGATGATCTTTATAACGGAGGGTGTGTAATGAATGAGTTTGAACTGCGGGCGTCCGAAGAGCAGCCGCAGGGGCTTGTCGCCACGGGGATAGATGTTGTTCAGGTCAATGTCGGCCTGATGTGCAACCAGTCGTGTGCCCACTGTCATCTGGAATGTTCGCCTCAGCGTACCGAGGTTATGGATTGGCCGGTTATGGAAAGGGTTTTAGGCGTGGCTGGACAGGCAAAGCCCCGGCTTATGGATATTACCGGGGGGGCGCCGGAACTTAATCCCCATATCAGACGCTTTATCTCCGCCCTGAGGGACGGGGGACACAGGGTGCAGGTCCGGACCAACCTGACTGCGTTTTTAGAGCCTGGTCTGGAAGGGCTTGCCGAGGCATTCAGGGAGATGGATGTCCAGCTGGTCGCGTCCATGCCGTGTTACCTCGAGGAAAATGTCTGCGCCCAACGCGGCCCGGGGGTATACGGAAAAAGCCTCAAAGCCATCGGGATGCTCAATTCCATAGGCTACGGTGTTAACCCCGATGCTCAGCTGAACCTGGTATACAATCCAGGCGGCGCTTACCTCCCGGGCGATCAGGCTTCCCTGGAAAAGGGCTACCGCAGGGAGTTGGGCGAAAAATTCGGCGTCCGGTTCAGCCGCCTTCTGACCATTGCAAACATGCCCATCGGCCGTTTTCTGGGGAATCTGAAAACCAACAGGAAGGACGAGGAATATCTGGAGCTTCTACGGAGGTCCTTTAACCCCGGGACGCTGGACGGCCTGATGTGCCGTTACCAGATCAGCGTCTGTTGGGACGGTTCCCTTTACGATTGTGATTTCAACCTCGCCCTCGGGTACTCCATGAACCACGGGGCGCCGGACCACATAGACAGGTTTGACCTCCCCGCAGTTGCCGGAAGGAGGATCGTTACGGGGGTCCACTGCTACGGATGCACCGCAGGCAGCGGGTCATCCTGCGGGGGCGCACTGACGGAACCGGGAACCAGCTCCCGTGTCCAACGTCCAGCGTCCAGAGGATAATATGGCATTGCGAGCAGAGTCCCATGCGAAGCAATCCCGTCAACATCGGTGTCAGAGACCGATGTTGTTTGGTATCGAAGTTACGTGGAACCTGAAACCTGTCTTCGTCCTGCGGACTACGCCGCGGCAGGCCTGGAACTTGGAACTGAATTCCGGAGGCCCGTATGACTCAGGATGAGATCCCCAAAAAAAGGTCGGGTCTCTGGAAACCCGCTTTGCTCCTGGGCATCATCGTTGCCATAGTCGTTCTCTCGTCGGTGTTCCATGTGGGCGACAAGCTCATCGCCCTTCGGAGCTGGATACACTCCCTTGGCATCCTGGGCCCCATCGTTTTCATGGCGATCTATGCGGCCGCAACTGTGGCCGCACTTCCCGGGTCGGCCCTTTCCATAGTCGCCGCCGTTCTCTTCGGCCCGTGGATTGGAGTAATCGTCGTAATTATTGCCGCCACAGTGGGGGCGAGCCTGGCCTTCCTGGTCTCCAGGTACTTCGCCCGGGAGGCCATCGCCGGGTGGCTTTCAAAAAGTGAGAAGTTCCAGAAACTCGATAATCTCACGGAGAAGCACGGCGATATTATCGTCGCTATCACCAGGCTGGTGCCGATCTTCCCGTTCAACCTGCTCAACTACGGTTTTGGACTGACGAAGGTTCCTTTCCGCACCTACGTCATGTGGTCGGGTCTCTGCATGCTCCCGGGCACGATCCTCTACGTCGTGGGATCGGCCGCCCTTTTTGAGGCCATTGCGGAAGGGCGCGTTCCCTGGGTCCTGATCGTCGTTGTGGCCATTATTCTTGGTATTATCACCGTTCTCGCCCGACAGGCCAGAAAGAGGCTGAGGGAGAATGAAGCCGAGAAAACCGTGCCGGAGGAGGGCAATGGCGATGACGAACGAAGTTGATATTCAGCCCGTTGAGATCAATCCTATGGACGAGTACAACCGGTCCCTGGTTTCCAATGTCCATCCCCCGGATTGGAATAATCCAGCGCCGGCGCCCATGTACAACCTGGTCGTAATCGGCGCGGGAACGGCGGGTCTTGTAACAGCAGCAGGAGCAGCCGGCCTTGGGGCTAAAGTCGCCCTGGTGGAGAGGCATCTGATGGGCGGCGACTGCCTGAACGTTGGATGTGTCCCCTCCAAGTGCCTGATTCGATCATCGAGGGCGTTTGCGGACGTACGGGATGCCCGGGATTTTGGGGTCATCGTGCCCGATGGTTCGGAGGTGGATTTTCCGGCTGTAATGGAGAGGATGCGGAGGCTGCGCGCGAGGATCAGCGCCAACGATTCCGCCGCGAGATACAGGGACGAGTTGGGCGTGGACGTCTTTGTCGGGGACGGCCGTTTCGCCGGGCCCGGCATTGTTGAGGTCGAGGAGCTGAAGCTGAGATACCGCAAGGCAGTCATCGCCACCGGGGCGAGGGCCTTCGAACCGCCCATAGAAGGGCTCAAGAAGGCCGGATTTCTCACCAACGAGACGGTTTTTTCGCTGACCGAGCGCCCCGCCAGATTGGCGGTCATCGGCGCCGGGCCTCTGGGGTGCGAACTGGCCCAGACCTTCCGACGCCTTGGCTCCGAGGTGTACGTCCTCGAAATGGGGCCGCAGATCCTTCCCCGCGAGGACAGGGATGCCGCCAATATCGTGGAGAGGGCTTTCGCGACGGACGGCATCGAACTGGTCCTTTCGTGCAGCTTGAAAAAAGTGGAGACCGGCCCGGGTGGAAAGGTCCTTTCCCTGTCGTGCGGCGATGAGGCCAGGCGCATCGAGGTGGACGAGATACTGGTGGGAGTGGGCAGAGTGCCCAACGTTGATGGGCTTAATCTCGAATCGGTTGGGGTCGGGTACGACGCTCGCAAAGGGGTCCATGTGGACGATCGCCTGCGTACGACAAATCCCAAAATCTTTGCCGCCGGCGATATCTGTCTTGCGTACAAGTTTACCCACACTGCAGACGCCTCAGCCAGGATCGTCATTCAGAACGCCCTTTTCTGGGGCCGCAAGAAAGCCGGCGTTCTCACCATCCCATGGTGCACCTTCACCGATCCGGAGATTGCCCACGTGGGGATGTACGATAAGGACGCTGAAGCCAGAGGGATCCCGGTCCAGACCTACACCGTTCCCATGGGCGATGTGGACAGAGCTTTGGCCGACGGGGAGGAGGATGGGATGGTCCGGGTACATGTGAAAAAGGGGACCGACACCATCCTGGGAGCTACTATCGTCGCCCGTCACGCGGGGGAAATGATAAGTGAGATCAGTGTGGCCATGCAGGCCAAGATGGGATTAGGTTCCCTTTCGAGTGTCATCCACCCCTATCCCACCCAGGCCGAAGCCATCCGGAGGGCGGCTGACGCCTACAACCGTACCCGCCTCACCCCGGCGGTGAAGGGGATATTCGACCGGCTCCTCCGCTTTCAGCGGCGATAGCCCTGGTTTCTGATGCCATGCCCTCCTCCCTCCTGATCCTTTTTACCCGATATCCAGTCCCGGGAAAAGCAAAGACCCGGTTGATCCCCGTCCTCGGTGAGCAGGGTGCGGCCGATCTTTCCCGGGATATGACCGAACACACGCTGGCCGCAGTTCAGCTCCATGGGGCCGGCACTGTGGAGATGCAGGTCCGCTTCACGGATGGGGACCCGGCAGCCGTGAAGAACTGGCTGGGGGATGAAGTGGACTATGTGCCTCAGGGAGACGGCGACCTGGGATCAAGGATGGAGCGGGCATTCAGGGAGTCGTTCGGGAGCGGGTACCGGAAGGTCGTTATTATCGGCACGGACTGCCCGGAGCTTGGCCGGGGCCACGTGGATGAGGCCCTGGTCCTTCTGGAGGACAACCCCATCGTCCTGGGGCCGTCCACCGATGGGGGCTACTACCTCATCGGCATCCGGTCGGGAGCTCCGGAGGGCCTTTTCAACGCAGTTTTCAGGGACATCCCGTGGGGCACCGGGAACGTTCTGTCCGAAACGATCAATGCTGTGGCGGAAACAGGTCTCGACCTTGGGCTGCTGGATGACCTCGACGATGTTGACGGGCCGGAGGACCTTGTCCACTGGGAGAAGGCCGCCGCCGCGGCGCCGAAGGCGCACCGGAAGCTTACCATTTCCATCGTCATCCCCACCTTCAATGAAAAGGAGTGGATCGATTCCCTGCTTGAAAGGCTGGAATCGGTTCCCGGGGTCGAGGTGATCGTTTCCGATGGCGGAAGCACCGACGGGACCCTGGAGGCCTGCCTGGCACATAAGATCCATGTCGTCGATTCCCAACCTGGCCGGGCTGCCCAGATGAACCGCGGGGCGGAGGTTGCCCACGGGGACATCCTCCTGTTTCTCCACGCCGATACGTCCCTGCCGGACGGGTTCGAGACGGCCATCGGAAGAGCCATGATCAGGGAGGACGTGGTCGCGGGGGCTTTCCGTTTCGCGGTGGATTACCGGTCCGCTGCCATGGGCATCGTCGAGCGGCTTGCCAATCGGCGCTCACGTCTGGGGATCGTCTTCGGGGATCAGGCGATCTTCGTCAGGGCGCCCGCCTTCCGGCTGGCCGGAGGTTTCCCGGATCAGCCCATCATGGAGGACTACCAGCTCATGCGGCACCTTCGCGGTCAGGGCCGGGTGGTCCTTCTCGATGAGACCGCCGTGACCTCCGCCAGGAAGTGGAGGAAGAAAGGTGTTTTCCGGGTGACCATCGTCAATCAGCTTGTCACCTGGCTCTATGTCCTCGGGGTGGGGCCCGAACGGCTCGCGAGGACGTACCGTCGTTTGATCGGGTGACCCGGGCGCAAAAAAACCCGGTCGCTCGGCAGGGTTAAAGGAGGGGAGAAAGGGTTTGCCGCTGCCGTGCAACCGGGGTGAGAAAGGAGCCTTCACCCTCGGTTATAGCAACCCCCGTGCCAACTTCTTTTCCACCATCGTATGTCATTGTAATATAATGCAAATTCATGCTTTCATGGGTCATGGGTAGATATTCGTATTTATCCTGCAGGTTACAATTTGCGCACCGTGGAATGTAATCGGCACCCCTGCGCGCAGTTTATGCGCAGGGTGGTCCTAGGACCCAGTTCCTAGTTCCTAGCCCTAGTTCCTGGTAGTTTACTTTCCAAGGCACCAGGCACTAAGCACTGATTTCCCTAGGCACCAGGCACCAGGAACTAGGTCCTGTTCTTACCTAAGCACTTAGCGACGGCTTCCGGGTTTGAGCGCTCGGCTTCGCCGTGAACCAGCTTCGCTTCGCGTTTAACCCGAAACCCGTCCTTTATACCCGCATCGGTAGATAAAGCGGGTCCAACGTCCAACGGGAACTCCGTGCCTCCAGCGAGTCACGCTAAAGCGTGACAAACGGGTGGTGAAACAATATGCTTTGTGGCGAAGGGCCGCCTCGGGCTCATGGGAAGCTGTAATCCATTTTTCACCAGGATCTCTTGCCCATTGACAGGCTTTTACTTATGATATGCCTGAAGCGATTCATGAAACCGTCCCCCGGATTCCCAGATTTCAGACCTTATGTGATCATCTGCAGGAATATTGAGAACGAGGGGGACAAGGGAATCCTGTAAAAGGCTGCCTGAAAGGATAAGAGGAGCATTATGAAAAAATCATTAAAAGGGGCGCTGTTGTCCGGTGTGGTATTCCCGGGCTTTGGTCAGGTTGTCTTTAGACAGTATAAACGCGGCATTGTTTTGATGCTTACGGTATTCGCCGGCCTGATTGTAATCGTGGTTACAGCGGTCCGGCAGATACTTGCCATTCTCGAAAAAATTGATCTGGCGGGGGGCGTAATCAATACAAAAACAGTTACAGACGCAGCCGCCCAGGTATCTTCCACCTCCGCCAACCTCGTATACAATCTCGGGTTATCTTTTATAGTTATCTTCTGGATTTATGGGATAGTAGACGCCTACAGGATTGGAAAGAAAATGGACCTGGAAGGCAGCAGGCCCGGTTTGAATACGGCAACCCGTTTGCCGCCGCAGTAAAATGGAGCGAGGTCTTCTTCCTCCGCATGGTTGCCATTGTTCTTGACATACGGGTAATTATGGGTATCGTTGTGGGTAAGGAGATACTGATATGATCCATGCCCGCGTTTTCACCATAACCCCGGAGGTTCTCAAGCTCATCGCCGAGATCGACGAGTTTAAGGGGCGGTGGACCACGCTCGATCACCTGCCGCCCGACGCCATGGCCAGGCTGCGCCGGGTTTCCTCCATCGAGTCCATCGGTTCATCCACCCGTATCGAGGGAGCCAGGCTCACGGATGGGCAGGTCGAAGCTCTCCTGAGAGGTCTGGACACCACCTCCTTCAGGTCCAGGGACGAAGAGGAGGTGGCCGGGTACGCCGAGGCAATGAACACGGTATTCGAGTCCTGGGAGCATATTCCGCTGGACGAGAACCACCTCAAGCAGCTCCACGGAATCCTGCTTCGCCACAGCGTCCGGGATGCGCCGCACCGGGGTGAGTACAAGAAAAATCCAAATCATGTAGAAGCCTTCGACAGCGAAGGGAAAAGCCTGGGGATCGTGTTTGAAACCGCCTCGCCGTTCGCCACTCCCGGATTGATGACCCGATTGACTAAAAGCGTAAACGACGCTTTTGACCGGGATGATCTTCATCCCCTGCTCGTCATCGCCGCCGGCGTGATCCACTTCCTGGCTATCCACCCATTCCAGGACGGCAACGGGCGCCTGTCCCGTATTCTGACCACACTCATGCTGCTCCATAACGGGTATGGATATGTTCCCTATAGTTCTCTTGAGCGCATGGTGGAGGAGAACAAGGATGGGTATTACCAGGCACTCAGGTCCTCCCAAGCGGGGATCAGGACAAGGGACGAGAACCTGAACCACTGGACCCTTTTCTTCTTAAAGGCACTCAAGGCGCAAAAGGATAACCTGGCGAGGAAGCTTGATCGCGAAAAGGAGCTGTACAGGGTTCCGGCCCTGTCCTCGGAGATCCTTCAGGTGGTGAAGGAGCGGGGGAGGCTGACGATGGCCGAGGCCGTCACCCTGACCGGGGCGAACCGCAACACCCTCAAGGTGCATCTGCGCCGCCTGGTGAAGCAGGGCCGCCTGGCGCAGCACGGCGCCGGCAAGGGGACGTGGTATTCCCTGCAGTAACGGTATCGGGGACCGGGGGGAGTAGGGCATCGAACAGTCTTATTCCATATTCTTCCTCCCCCTTGAAGGGGGAGGACCGAGGTGGGGGTGACAGACCGCGGCAATCCCGAAGATCAAGAGCCTTAACGCAGAGGACCGCAGAGTCGGTCGCTCACGGACCGTTCCGCCCTTTCGACGCGCTGCGTCCTTCGACCTGGCTCAGGACCCGTGGCTTGCTCAGGACAGGCAGGGTTTTAAAAGAGGGTTACGCAGAGGGAACCCAACAAAGGTGGTTCAACCGGTTAATGCGTACCTTTATTATTTTGCTGTCATTGCGAGGTAAAAGAGTTGAGACGAAGGACAAACCATGTTATTCTTACCAGTAAGAATAATGAGGAGGCGCCATGAAACCAGTTGCGACGACAAAGATGTCCTCTAAAGGGCAGGTTGTTATACCCGAGTCCATCCGAAAGTCCCTCAATCTTGAAACCGGGACTCAGTTCGTGGTGGTCGCGGAGGGTGACGTTGTTATCCTGAAAACAATCACACCGCCATCCATGGATGCGTTCGACAATGTCATTTCGAAAGCAAGACGCCAGGCCAAAAAAGCCGGACTTACCCGTGCAGATGTTAAGGAGATGATCGACCAGACCAGGAAGTCTGGATGAAAGTTGTCCTGGACACAAACGTTTTCATCTCAGCCGTGTTTTTTGGTGGTGTTCCAGGAAAAATTCTCAGAGCCTGGCGTGATGGTAAAATTCAGATTACTTTATCCTCAGCGATAGTTGAAGAGTATATTGATGTCCTGCATCGCCTGGAAAAACGATACCCCCCCATTGAAGCAGAACCTGTTATCGGACTTCTTCTCACAGGAACCGAAATAATTGCAGTTCCCCCCCCTGGATAAACAGGTCAGCGCCGACCCAGATGACGACAAGTTTATCGCCTGTGGCATGGAATCAAAGGCCGAGTTCCTCATCAGCGGTGACAGACACTTGCTGGCCGTCGATGATTTCAAGAGCCTGAAAATCGTTTCCCCCTCAGACTTTATCAAGAAGTATCTGAAATAGTTCCTTCCGCCGCCGTCGAGCTTCACCGCGGCGACCTGCAGCTTTGCATGGGTCCTGCTTCTGCCGGCGCTCCACGAGCTTCAGCCGTCGCCATCATCCTTCGCCAAGGCTTCGGCCGCCAGGAGCTTCGGCTGACAGGGGGCTATGGCTGACAGGATGGTGGACAGGCACATTCTCAGGTTTTCGATTTGAAGATGGTGACGCGTTCAATGTGGAATTGACGGATTATCATTAGATGCGAGGTGTTTCATGAGCATTCTTAACAGAGGGAAGAGGAAAATTCGCCCGACCCATCCCGGGGCGATGCTGAGAGAGGATTTTCTGTCGGATTACGGATTGACTGTTTCGGTCTTCGCCAAAGCCATAGGCGTGTCCCGGCAGACCGTGAACGAGCTGCTGCGCGAACGGCGTGCGGTGAGCCCGGAGATGGCCCTGCGACTCTCACGCCTGTTCGGCAATACAGCGGAGTTCTGGTTGAACGCGCAGCGCTCAGTAGATCTTTGGGAAGCGGCGCAGGCGATCAGGAGTGAGATCGATCGAATCAATCCGCTAAGCGCGGCATGAATTTTCAAGAAAAACCGGATGCGATGGGGCTGTTGACGGGCGCCTTTTAATGGGAGGCACAGGCACTAATATGATGAAAATCGTACCCAAAAAGCCCAAAAACAAACCGACATGGACCGATCTCAAACGAGGTCTGGCCGGACTTGATCGGGCCGGCTTGTTGGAGCTGATCCAGGACCTTTACGCCGCCAATAAGGATAACCAGAATTTCCTTCATGCGCGTTTCAGCCTGGGTGACGATGTATTGAGCCCCTACAAGGCCACGATCTCGCGGTGGGTCTGTCCCGATGTAATCAGAGGCCAGGATATCTCCATCGCCAGGGCTAAAAAAGCCATCTCGGACTACAAAAAAGCGATTGGCAGACCGGAAGGACTGGCTGAACTTACCGTTTTCTACTGCGAGGAGTGCGTCTCGTTGCTGAATTTCTGCGGCATGGATGACGAGGGGTATTACGATGCGCTGGTTCTCATGTTCGAGAGGGCATTGAAAGCTACAACCAACGTTAATACAGAATTGCAGACATCTTTCATTGAACGCTTGGAGCAAGTTTTTCTCGAGAGCCGCGACTATGGCTACGGTGTCAACGATGACATGGGCGACTTAATGTCGGAGTATGGTTATTACGAAGAGTGATAACCCGTTACCTCCAATGACAAAGGGGAGTTGAAATGATCAGCGATTACGATCCTGAGGTCGAACCTGAGCCGAAGCTGTGGCTTGAGGCCGAAGAATCCGAGCGGGCGGATGCGGTGTTGGATTACCGCGAGGCCAACGAGACGGACCTGTCGAACGTTCTCCTGCACGGCCATTTCCACGCGGTGGTGGAAACCCAGGTGGCTATGGACGACGAGATCCCTGTTGCCGAGACGTTCCGGCGCCTGATGACTGATGGCCTGTCCCGTCACGAAACGATCCATGCGGTCGGGTGGGTACTCTCCCAACATATGTTCGATGCCGTGCATAATTCCACTGATGGTGTTGAACTCGATATGCAGTACCATGAAAAACTCAGGAAATTCACCGTAGCTCAATGGCACGAGGAGGCCTCTAAGTCCGGTGAGTGATAATTTGAAAATACCGGCATCTTTGAGCAGAAGGCGATAGACGATCTGTTCAAGGGCCACTGGAAAGCTCCCCGGTGTCAGAGCACTTTTGCACAGTCGCCGGGATAATGCGGTTGCGGAAATATTTTTCATTTGAGCAGATGTTGCTCGATAAAATGGTTGCTTTAAAAAGTGGCCATTCATAGGGGTGGAGACGAAGGGATATGACGGACAGAAAAACAAG